>NZ_JBSGWY010000022.1:2260-29249 GCF_053609145.1 Streptomyces sp. NPDC054961
GCGCAACCCCCGGGCGGGCCCGGCCCGCGCGCCGCCCCCGGGCGCGCCCCCCCCGCGGGGGGGGGGGCGGGGCGGTCCCTCTCCGCGTGTCCGCGCGTGGCCGCGCGCGTCCACCACGCCGCGTACGCGCGCACCGCTCGTCCGGCGCGCACCGCTCGTCCGGCGCGCACCGCACTACGCTTCACCCGCCGCCTCAGCTTTCCAGCCAGGAACCCGATATGAGCAGACTCCGCACCCGCCGCGCCCGGCCCCCCGTGGCCCTGGCGCTCCCCGCGCTGCTCGCCGTGGCGTTCCTGCTGATGCCGCTGATCGGCATCCTCGCCCGCACCCAGTGGGGTGAGGTCGGCGCGCACCTCACCAGCCCGGGTGTGCTGGAGGCGCTCAGACTCTCGCTGCTGGTGTCCCTGTGGGCCCTCGGCCTCTCCCTCCTCCTCGGCGTGCCGCTCGCCTGGCTGCTGGCCCGCGTCGAGTTCAAGGGCAAGGCGCTGGTGCGCTCGCTCGTCCTGCTCCCCATGGTGCTGCCGCCCACCGTCGGCGGTGTGGCCCTGCTCCTCGGTTTCGGCCGGCGCGGACTGCTCGGCCCCTGGCTCGAGGGCACCTTCGGCGTCACCCTGCCGTTCCACACCTCCGGCGCGGTCGTCGCGGCCACGTTCGTCGCGATGCCGTTCCTCGTGATCAGCCTGGAAGGCGCGCTCGGCGGCCTCAAGCAGAGCTACGAGGAGACCGCCGCCTCCCTCGGTTCCACGCCGGTCCGGGTCTTCTTCACAGTGACGCTGCCGATGGTGGCCCCGGGCCTGATCGCCGGAGCCGCCCTGACCTGGGCCCGGGCGCTCGGCGAGTTCGGCGCCACCATCACCTTCGCGGGCAACCTGCCGGGCACCACCCAGACCTTGCCGCTCCAGGTCTACCTGTTGCTCCAGGACGAGCCCGAAGCCGCCACCTCCGTCTCCCTCCTGCTGCTCGCGATCGCCATGGCCGTACTGATCGGCCTGCGCGGGAGGTGGACGGGGACTCCCGTCGCCCGCGAGGCCGCCGAGCGGTCCGCCGTCCCCGAGAAGGTGCCCGGTCCGGCCGGGCCACCCCGCCCGGCGGGCACCGCGGACCCCGCCGCCGGGCCCGTCCCCCCGGCCGGAGCCCCTTCCCCCGGCGCCCCGTCCTCCGTCCCCCCGACCGGGGGCGGGCGCTGGCCGCTGCACGCCACGCTCACCGGCTTCAACGCGCTCACACTCGACGCCGAACCCGGCACCACCATCGCCGTCGTCGGCGAGAACGGCGCCGGCAAGACCACCCTGCTCCGCGCCCTGCTCGGCCTGACCCCGCGCGCGCACGCGCGGCTCCGGCTCGGCGACACCGACGTGACCGCGCTCCCGCCGCACCAACGGCAGGTCGCCTGGGTCCCCCAGGACGGCGCGCTGTTCCCGCACCTGAGCGCCCTCTCGAACACGGCCTACGGGCTGCGCGCCCGCCGGGTGCCGCGCGCGCGGGCCCGCACCGAAGCCCAGGCCTGGCTGGACCGGCTCGGGGTCGGCCACCTCGCCCACCGCAAGCCCGCCGAACTCTCCGGCGGCCAGGCCCAGCGCGTGGCCCTGGCCCGCGCGCTGGCCGCCCGCCCCCGGCTCCTGCTGCTCGACGAGCCCCTCGCGGCCCTCGACCAGACGACCCGGGCCCACGTCCGGCACACCCTGCGCACGCACCTGGCCGGCTTCGGCGGCGTCTGTCTCATCGTCACGCACGACCCCGTCGAGGCCCTGTCGCTGGCCGACCGGGTCCTCGTACTCGCCGACGGGCGGACCCTGCAGGACGCGGCGCCCGCCGAGGTGACCCGGCATCCGCGCTCCCCGTGGGTGGCCCGGATGCTGGGGCGCAACGCCTGGCCCGGCACGGCCTCGGCCGACGGGCTGCTCCTGGCCGACGGAGGCCGTCTGGTCGTCGCCGAGGCGCTGCCCGAGGGCGCGCAGGCGCTCGCGATCATCGCCCCCGAGGCGGTGTCGGTGCACCGGGACCGGCCGGGCGGCAGCCCTCGTAACGTCTGGCCCGGAACCGTACGGGAGGTCACCTCGGTCGGCAGCCGGCTCCGCGTGCTGGTCGGTTCGCCGCAGGCACCCGACCTGGTCGCGGAGATCACCCCGGAGGCGGCGGCCGAGCTGGGCATCGTCGACGGGGCCGAGGTGTGGACCAGCGTGAAGGCCACCGAGGTCACGCTCGTGCGCCTGTAGCCCGCCGGGCCCAGCCGCCGGTGAAATTCGGGTGTCGGGGGTCCGTATCAGCACGTACCGTGCGTTTCCATGGAACCGCTCACCGACCAACAGATCCGCTCGTCCTTCGTGAACTGCAGCAAGGGCGAGGCGGCGCGTCTGAAGCTGCCGACCGATTTCGCCGAACTCCCGTGGGAGGACCTGGACTTCCTCGGCTGGGTGGACCCGGCGGCGCCGCTGCGCGCGCACCTGGTGCGGCGCGGGCCGGACGGCGCCCCCCTCGGCATCGCGCTGCGGGTCCCCGCCGCGAACCGGGTGGGCGGCCTCAAGTCGAGCATCTGCCAGATCTGCCTGACCGGTCACGCCTCCTCGGGCGTGACCCTCCTCGTCGCTCCGCTCGCCGGTGCCCGCGGCCGTGAGGGCAACACGGTCGGCACCTATGTCTGCGCCGACCTCGCCTGCTCCCTCTACATCCGGGGCAAGCGCCAGCCGAAGCTGACGACCCGGGGCTACGAGGAAACGCTGACGGTGGACGAGAAGATCGCCCGTACCCTGACCAACCTCGACGCCTTCACCGCCCGGGTCACCGGCCGGACGGCGCAGGTGTCGTAGGCGGCAGCACGGAGAGCCAGTCCCCCGGGGCGAAGGCGTCGGCGCCGATCAGGGTGCGGCCGGTGCGCGGCGCCTCCACGGTGAGCACCCCCTCGGTGCGGCCGGCCGCGAAGCGGGGGGCTCCGACGGTGACGACGGCGGCCCGCTTGCCGGTGGTACGCCGGAAATCCGCCAGGTAGCGCAGTCTCAGGGCGGTCTCCTTGCGGTCCGCCGACGCGGGCGCGTACCGCTGTACGACGGCCACCGCGCCCGTGCCGGGCTCCCGGGCGGCGGCCTCGAGCGCGGCGCGCAGGGCCCGGATCCGGGCGAGCCCGCCGCCGTCGAGGGTGCGGCGCGAGGCGTCGAGCGGCAGGAACCGGACGCCGCGGTGGACGAAGGCCGGACGGCCCGAGCCGGTCAGGACGAGACCGGCGCCCGTGCCGGCCGGGGCCGGGCCCGTCGACGCGGCGGCCTCGACCGCGAACTGCCAGGGCCTGGTGCCCACTTCGGCGGCCGTGGCCACGATCGGGTCCGGCGCGGCGGCCGGGGGCACGAACCCGGTGGGCGGAGTCCGGGCCGCCAGGGTGTCCAGCAGCAGCCTCGCCGGGCGCGGGCCCGCGACCGCGGAGAGCCTGGTCACGGTGAACGGCCGCTCCGCCGCCGTCGGCAGCGGAAGGCTGACCTCCCGCCAGCCGGTCCAGTCCACGGCCGGTCCGCGCAGGGTGACGACTCCCCCGTCGCCGTCGGCGAGTTCCACGGCGGGCCGGGCTCCGGAGCCGTCGCCGTTGACCCACAGGTTGAGCGAACGGGCCAGCTCCGGCACCCGAAGCGGCCGGGGCGGGGCCGCGGAGGCGGTCCGCGCGGCGTCAGCTCCGGCGGCGAGTGCGAGGGCGAGGCCCCGGCCCGGATGCCCCTCCCCCGGTCCGGCCCCGGGGCCGGACCACCGGGCCGCATCCTCCAGATCGGCGAGCGGACGGTCCGACAGCCCGACGCCCAGGGCCAGTTCGGCCGTGATGGCGGTGCCTGACGCGCTCGCGGTGCCCGCGGAGCCCGCCCTGATCACCGCGCGCGCGGCGTCTCCCCGGACGGTGGCGCGCAGCTTTCCGGCGGCGCGCGGGACGCGGGCGGTCACGGTGAATGCGCCGCGCCCGTCGTCGGTGACGCTCCACTGGGAGCGGTCGAACTCCAGTCGCACGTCCCGGGGTTCGATGCCGGCGGCGGCGCCCTGCGCGTCGTACCCGGTCAGCACGAAGCGTGCGCTCTCCCCCTCCTCCGCGAGCCCGATCCGCTCCGGAGCGGCCCGTACCCGGCTCAGCGGGCCGAGGACATCGAGGCGCGAGCTGCCGTGCGCCGTCCCGCGCCGGGCGTGCACGTCCACCGGTCCGGTGTCCAGCCCGCGCAGCACCCCGGCGGCGTCGAACCGGCCCCGGCCGCCGTCGGCGGACCACACGGGGGCGGTGGACGCGGCCGGCCCGGGCACGGGGCCGAGCGCCGTGTCGTAGGGGGTCGCCGTGAGGGTGCGGTGCAGGCCGGGGAAGAGCCGGCGGCGGACCGGCGCGTCCGCCTCGTTCCCCCCGCCGCCCGTTCCGTCGGCGCCGACGGGTTCGATCCGGTACCCGGCGGCCCGGCCCGAGCCCGCCGGGGCCGTCAGCACCAAGCCGTTGGGGACCGGGCGGGGCCGGCCGTCGGAGGGCGAGTTCTCCAGGGCCAGGGCCGCGGACCCGGTCAGGGCGGCGAGCAGGGTCGAGGAGCCGCCGCCGTCCAGGTTGAGGGCCTCGTGCGCGCCGAGCCGGTGCATCAGCCGGCCGAGCGCCGTCAAGGTCAGGCCCCCGCTGTCTCGCTGGCGGCCGTCGACGGTGACCAGGCGCAGCCGCCGGCCGTCCCGGGAGAAGCCGACGGCGGTGCGCGGGGCGGCGGTGTTGTTCGGCTCGCCGTCGTGGTTCTGCGGCATCCCGGCCACGACGAGCGCCTCCCGGCCGCCGACCGCGCCGACCGGGACGGGTCCGCCCTCGGGTGCGGCGGCCCGGGCCGTGACGGCGACCGCGTCCCCGGGGCGCAGGGCGGCGAGCTCGGGCACGGCGGCGCCGGCGGCGACCAGCAGGGTGGTGCCGGGTGCCGGGCGGTCCCGGCGCACGGGGCGGCGCACCCCCGCGCCGGCGGCGGGCCGGACGGCCCCGCTGACGGCCGTGACCCGCCCGTCGCGCAGCTCCACCGCCGGTCCGAGGGCGGGGAGTGCGGCCGCCGGCCAGTCGGAGGTGTAGGCGGCGAAGCCCTCGGCGGGCGGCCGGGCGGTGTTGTACCCGGCGAGCGGCCGGACCGCGCCGCCGGGCAGGACGACGCTCCCGTCAAGGGCGATGCGGAGCACCCGGCCGGCGCCGCCGGCGTCGAATCCCACGGCCCGGCCCGCGCCGGGCGAGGCCGCGTGCAGCAGCCGTCCGCCGGCGATGCCCGGGCCGAGGGGGGCGCCCGTACCCCGGATGTCGAAGAAGTCCCCGTTCGCGGCGGCCACCACGCGGCGGCCGCTCCCGGCGCGGTGCCGGGCCGCGGCGTCGGCGACCGTGGCGACGCCCGGGCCGCCGGAGCTCAGGTACGCGGCCCGCACCCCGGAGCGGGTGAGCTCGACGTCGAGTTCGTCGATCCGGAGCCACCGGTCGGCCTCCAGCCGGTCGTACGACTCCAGCCGGATCCCGGGGGCGATCTGCCGGGAGGTGCGGGCGGTCTCGACCCCCGCCCCGTCGCCGTCACCGTCGGCCGCGGCCCGGGCCCGGGCCGCCGGGGCGGCGAGGACCACGGCGAGCAGGACGGACAGGAGGGGGAACGGGACCGGGAAGCGGTACGGGAGGCAGAAGGGGAGGCGGAACGGACGCGGGTTCGGCACCCCGGCAGGATCGGCCAGGTCACGGCGTATGAGCACATGAACACAGCGCACGACCGCGAACAATCAGCCATTCGCCCGCGGTCCCGCACGGCGACGGCCCGTGGCCGGACGTCAGCGGATCCCCTCCCGGACGCGGCCGCGCCACCGGCCGCAACCGCCGCCGGGATCGGGGGACCGCGGCCCGCCGACGGGCCCTACACGTCGGCGGCGGGCGGGCCGGGGGCCCCGGCGCCGGAGGCTGCCCCGGCGCGGGGCGCGTGGCCGCCCGGGACGGCGCGGCCCGGGACGGAGAACTCGCACCACACGACCTTCCCGCTGCCCCTCGGCTCCACGCCCCAGGCGTCCGCCAGCCGGTCCACCAGCATCAGTCCCCGCCCCGACACCGCCCAGTCGCCCGCCTCCCGCCGCCGCGGCAGGGCGCTGCTGGTGTCCTCCACCTCGATCCGGATCCGGCCCTCCCCGGTCAGCCGCATGCTGATGTGCCCGACGCCCTCCGTGTGGACCAGGGCGTTGGTCATCAGCTCGTCCGCCGCCAGTTCGATCTCGTCGGCCTGGTCGAGCGCGCCCCAGGCCGCGGCCGCCGCCCGGACCAGGTGGCGGGCCATCGACGGGGCGTGCGGGTCGCCGGGGTTCAGGCTGTGGCTCAGCGGGCCGCCGCCGCGCGCGGCGGGCGTGCCACGGCGGCGCAGCAGGAGCAGGGCCATGTCGTCCCCGCCGCCCGAGTCCCCGACCAGGTCACACAGGACGTCGGCGAGTTCCTCCACCTCGGCCGGGCCGCTGCGGACCGCCTCCATGAACTCCCGCATGCCGGTGTCGGAGTCACCGCCGGGCCGCTCGATCAGGCCGTCCGTACAGAACAGCAGGGTGTCGCCCGGGTGCAGTTCGAGGCTGGTGACCGGATACCCGGTGCCGCCGGCCTGGCCGCCCTCCGGCGGCTCGCGCGTCGGCAGGCCCAGGGGCAGCCCGCCCGCCACCTGGACCCGGTGGCAGCTGCCGTCCCCGCGGCGCACCACCGGGTCGAGGTGTCCGGCGCGGACGAGCCGGGCCATGCCGGTCCCGAGGTCGATGTCGGCGTACGTGCAGGTGGCGAACCGGTCCGTCTGCAGTTCCCGGAGGAAGGCCGAGGCCCGCGCCATGGCCGTGCCGGGGGTGTGGCCCTCGGCGATGTACGCGCGCAGCGCGATCCGCAGCTGTCCCATGACGGCGGCGGCGTCCGTGTCGTGCCCCTCCACATCGCCGATCATCACCCCCACGCGGTCCCCGCCGAGCGGGATCACGTCGTACCAGTCGCCGCCGATGTCCCGTCCCATCCGGGCGGCCCGGTACCGTACGGCGATCCGCGCCCCCGCCACCTCGGGGATCCGGCGCGGCAGCATGGCCCGCTGGAGGCCGTCCGCGAGATCGTGCTCCTGCTCGAAGAGGATGGCGCGCTGGAGGCTCTGCGCGATGCCGCTGCCGAGGGCCATCAGCACGTTGCGCTCCTCAGAGGTGAACGCTCCGTCCCACGTGTAGAGCAGCCCGAGCGCGCCGATGGGCCGGCCCTGGGCGATCAGCGGCAGGTAGACCCCGCTCTGCACGGCCAGCGGCTCGATGTAGGGCCACAGCTGGGGGAAGCGCTGCTGGAACTCCTCGCGGGAACCGACGTAGACGGGGCGCAGGTTGCGTACGGCCTCGCTCATGGGCAGGGCGGCGTCGATCCGCGTGTACTCGATCTCCGGCACGTACGAGCCGAGCTGCCCCTCGGCGACCAGGTGGATCCGGCCGCCGTCGACCACGCCGAGCATGATGCTGACCGCGCCGAGGTGGCCGAGAGCCTCGGGGTCCTTGAGGACGTCGGTGACGTCGTTGACGGTGCGGGCGTGCGCGAGGATCGCCGTGGTCCGCTCGACGACCCCGGTCAGCCGGCGCCGGCCCTCGTCCCGCTCCCCGCCCGCCCCGGGCTCGCCCGGGTCGTGGGCGGCGTCGCGGATGATGCCGATGATCCGGTACGGGCGGCCGCGCGGATCCCGCAGGATGTGGCCCTGGACGTGGGTCCAGCCCCGGGAGCCGTCCCGGCCCCGGCTGCGGACGTAGGCCCCGTAGTGGCTGCGGCCTGCCTTGAGCGCCTGCGCGACCCGTGCGTCGAGCCGGGCCTCCTCCCCCGACGCCAGGCGGGGCCGCAGGCCGGCGGAGGTGCCGGTGAACTCGTCGGGGCGCAGGTCGACGACCTCGAGAGCGGTGGCGTCCAGAAACATCTGCCCGCTGTCGAGGTCCCAGTCGAAGGTGCCCATGCGGTTGAGCGCGAGGCTCGTGTCCGGCCGGGCGGGCCACTCGACCTCGGGGATCACTCCCTCCTCGGCCACGTCTTCAGGGTCTCACTGTTCGGCCGCCCGCGCCGGGTCCGCCGGGGCGCCGGCACTCCGTGCGGCCGCTCCGCAGCGAAAAGGGACCTAAGTCCCGGCCTGTCGTGACCTTTACCGAACAGGTGACTTAGCCGCTTTTGCGAAGATCGATCTGATCATGATCATTCTTAACGGCGTCAAAAACCGTCCGTTGCCGGACGGTTGGCGCCACGGCTGTGTGGGGTGTGGCGTGTCGCAAGCAGCGAACAGGGCCGGAGGTCCGGCAGTGGGAGCGAGGGGAGGGGCGGAGGCGGACGGGGCGCGGGCACCGGCACCGGCACCGGACCGCATCCCCGTCCCGCTCGGCACCTCCGCGGGCCCCCGTGACCCCGGTGGCGCCGGTGACCCGGGCCACGGCCCCCGTGACCCCGTCGACGCCCGGACCACCCGCGGCGGTCTCGTCGTGCGGCCGTACCGGGACCCGCTCGTCCTCGGCCCGCTGTTCCGCGACGAGGACCCGGGCGACGCCCCCACGGGCGCCCCGGGCCGCGGCCCCGGTTTCGGCCCCGGTTTCGGCCCCGGCCCCCTCGGCCTCCCGGGCGCTCCGGGCCGTACGGGTCCTACGGGCGCTACGGGCGCTACGGGCATCGCGGCGGCCTCCATCGGCCGCACGGGACCGGCCGTGCCCCCCGGCGGCCCGGCGGATCCCGACACCCTCAGCCAAGCCCCCGTCCGCGGAGCGGCCGCCTCCCGGCCCGCCCCGCAGCGGACGCCGGCCGCCTCCCCCCGGCTGCCCGCCGTACTCGACCCCGAGCTCGTCGAACGCCCCGCGCGGGCCTGCTCCGGCTGGTGGGCCGTGGCCGTCGCGGCGCTCGCCACCGCCGGCGCGGCCGCCGTCGCCCGGTACGAGGACCTCCGCGCCCCCGCCGCCGCCTCCCTCGCCGAGGCCTGGCCGCTCGCCCTCGTCGCCGGCTGCGCGGTCCTCACCCTCGCCGCCCTCGGCGGACTGCGCCGGGGCCGCACCGGCCACGCCTGGTCGCTCACCCTGTTCGGCCGCTACCGGGGCACGATCCGGCGTACCGGCCTCGTCTGGTCCAACCCGCTGCACCGGCACGCGCGGGTCGACGTGAGACTGCGGCACTGGCGCAGCGAGCCGCTTTCCGTGGTCGACGCCGAAGGCACCGCGCTGCGGGCCGTCGTCCTCGTCGTGTGGCGGGTCAAGGACACCGCGCGCGCGCTGCTCGGCGTCGACGACCACACCGCCTACCTGCGCGGACAGGTGGAGTCCGCGACCGCGCGGGTGCTCTCCCGGGTGCCGGCCGACTCCTTCGGCCCGGAACCGGCCGGTCCCAAGACCCTGCGCGACACCGAGGCCGTCGGCGACGAGCTGACGCGGCTGCTCGCCTCCGAGTGCAGGGCCGTCGGCATCGAGGTGTTCTCCGCCCGTCCGCTGCACGTCGAGTACGCGCCCGAGGTCGCCGCCGCGATGCAGCGCCGGCGGATCGCCTCCCTGGACGCCCGGCACCGGGACTCCGTCCTGACCTCCGTCCTCGACGCGGTCGACGACACCGTCCACCGGATGTCGGACCGCGGACTCGTGAGTCTGGACGACTACGAACGCAAGGCCCTGGTCAAGGACTTGACCGTGGCCTTCTACACGGCGCGCGGCCCCGCCGCCGACGCCCGTTGAGGAATGCCCCCGATGGAAAGGAAACCCGCATGCGGACGCCCGAATTCACCGAGCACATAACTGACGACTGCGCGTGCGCCCCTTGCGCCCGCGGCACGACGGCGGCGACGACCACCACCCACCGCCGCCACACCCTGCGCGGCGCCGTGGTCGCGGCCGTGGGCGCCACGCTGCTGGTGGGCACCGGCGCGGGCGCCGCGTCCGCCGAACCGGCACCGGCACGGGCCGGCTGGGACGGCTCGAAGTACTGGTACAAGGACGCGACCGGCTGGTGGCGCTGGACCTCGCACCACGACAAGTACGCGGCGAACAGCGGCGGTTCCTCGTCCGCCAAGCCCTCCGCCCCGGCCTCCAAGACCCCGGCCTCGTCGTCCTCGGCGCGCACCTCCGAGCCGACGTTCCGCGGCCGGGCGGGCTGGGACGCGACGGACCGGGTGTACTGGTACAAGGACGCGACCGGCTGGTGGCGCTGGACCAGCCACAAGGACAAGTACGAGCGCAACACGGGCTCGTCGGGCTCCTCGGGCTCCTCCGGCTCGTCGGGCTCCTCGGGCGGTTCCTCCAGCGGCTCCAGCGGCTCCAACGGCTCCGGCACGCCGGTGCGCCAGGGCACCGAGGCCGCCATCGCCTTCGCGAACAGCCACCTCGGGGACCCCTACGTCTGGGGCGGCAACGGCCCGCACGGCTGGGACTGCTCCGGCCTGGTCCAGGCCGCCTACCGCTCCGCCGGCATCTCGCTCCCCCGCGTGGCCTCCGACCAGTACCGGGCCACCACCCCCGTCTCCCGCTCCGATCTCCGCCGCGGCGACCTGGTCTTCTGGAGCTCCAACGGCAGCGCCTCGGGCGTCGACCACGTCGCCGTCTACCTGGGCGGCGGCAAGTACATCGAGGCCCCCCGGCCGGGCAAGCACGTCCGGGTCTCCAGCTTCAGCGCCTACGACCCGAACCTGTACGGCCGCGTCCGCTGACGGCCGCCCCGTGCGGAGACCTCCCCGAGGACCGGTGGTCCTCGGGGAGGTCTGCGCGCGCACAGTAACCTCTGTCGATCACTGGCCTCCGTTTCCGTTTCCGTTTCCGTTGCCGTTGCCGTTCCCGTTGCCGTTGCCGTTCCCGTTGCCGTTTCCGTTGCCGTTTCCGTTCCCGTTGCCGTTCCCGGCGTCACCCCCCTCTCCGGGCTCGGCCTGCGTCGGCGGCGGGGGCTGGGTCTGCGGAGGGGGCGGGGGCTGGGTCGGCCGAGTCGGTTCAGGCCGCGCCGACGACCCGGGCGGCTTGGACTCCGGCGCCACCGAAGAGGTCTTGGGCGACGCCGGAGCGCTTGGTTCCGACGAGCTCCGCCGTGGCGACGGCGAGCTTGAGGCGGAGGCGGACGCCGGCCCGGACACGGACGGCGACTTCGAGGGAGACGGGGACACGGCCCTCGACTCGGACTTCGACGGGGCCGTGGACGGCGACGCCGAGGCCGGCGGGGACTCGGAAGCCAACTTCGACGGGGACTCGGAGGCCGACTTCGACGGGGTTTCGGAAGGGGACTTCGAAGGCGTCTCCGAAGGCGACTTCGAGGGGGACTCGCTGGGTGAGACCGACGGGGAGACCGTCGGAGAAACCGAAGGCGATCCCGAGGGGGACTTCGACGGGGACGTCGAGGGCGACGTGGACCCCGAGCCCGAGGGCGACACCGTCGGGGACTGCGAGGAGGGGGGCGGTGTCGTGAACGGCGGTGTCGTGAACGGCGGAGTGGTGAACTGCGGCGTCGGGATCGGCGGCGGCGGGATCGGCCTGTCGGGCTTGCCGTGGTGGACGCCCCGGGGGCGCTCGTACCAGCTGTTGTCCCGGTGGTCGAAGATCACGAACTTGTTCACGATGGTCGCGGACGGCGCGATGACCACCACCTGCGAGGGCTGGTAGGAAGTCCAGGGCTGTCCGAAGCGCTTCGGGTTGGCCTTGAGCGCCACCGGCGGGCCGAGCGGGTTCCCGCAGGCGCACCGCACCCGCGGCACCCCGCGGTCATCCACGAGCACGGCCGTCCCGGCCTGGAGCACGGCCTGGTAGCTGGTGCTCTGGCCGTCCCGGTAGCCGTGGTTGGTGACCCGGGTGTCCATCCGCAGCTGCACCGGCGTGAGGGAGCGCAGGTACGCCGGCACGGCCGCCGGCTGTATGCCGAGGGACGAGGCGAACGCGGCGTTCTTGGAGGGGTCCGCCGACAGCGCCTGGATCTGGCTCTCGACATCGCAGGCGGCGACGTCCCGCGTGCCCCCGAACAGGGTCGGCGAGGATCCGCTGATGCTGCGCGTGGGCGTGCTCCCCGTGGCCGAGGCGGTCTGCGACGGCGCGGGGCTCTGCGGCGCCGTGCCCTGCGGCGGAGGCGTCTGCGGTGTCGTGCCCTGCGGCGCCGTGCTGCGTGGTGGCGGCGTCTGCGGCGGCGGACTCTCCGGCGGCGGCGTGGCCTGTTGGGCGGCCGTGGATTTGGTGAAGGGATCCGGCCCCGTCGCCGCGGCGGGCTGCAGGAACACTTCCCCGCCCGCCGAGGTGCTGGTGCCGCCGTCGCCCGGCCTGGTCAGTACGACGGCCAGGGCCACGGCGGCGGCTATGGCGACGACCGTCGTGGCGAGCCGGGGCACCGAACGCCACCAGGGCTTCGCCGGCGGCTCCGGGGGCGTACCCCCCGAGCCGCCGGGAGGAGCGGGCGGCGGGGGCGGCGGGGGGCCTTCGCCCCCGCCGGACAGTGGCCCGGAAGGCGGTCCCGTGGGGCGCTCGGACGACGGCGGCTTCGGCGGCGGCTGTGAGGGCCTTGTCGGCCACGGCGGCTGCTGGCCGGAGGGTTGTGTGGTCACGGGCTCTTCTTCCCAGGCGGAGGGATTCCGGTCCCCTTGGGGCGTTCCGCACCTGATCCGCGGAAATCTCCGGATTTGTTGCACTCCTGGCGACCATTGTGTGCGCCGTCCGGGTGGTGGCCGCAAGCCGAGCGTGCCTACGGTTGCAGGGTGAGCCCTCCAGAGGCACCGACCGCGCGAGCCTGGCGCGACGCCCTCGTGGCGGTCGTCGCGGGTTTCGCGGTGATGGCCGCCGTGGCCTCCGCGGGCCTGGCCCTGGCGGGCGCCGGCGACCTGCCGGGCGGCGCGTTCCCGCACGTGCTCGCCGCCGTCGTGCTGATGGCCGCCGGCGGCTCGGTCGACGTGACGGGCGGGGCCGGCCTCCTGGGAGGAGCCGAGGCGAGCCTGTCCGTGGTCCCCCTGTCCGTCAGCCTGGCCGGCGCCCTGACCGTCGGCTGGCTCTTCCTGCGCCCCCTGCACAACCGGGCCGTGGCCGGAGCCCGCGAACTCCTCTCCCGCGCGGCCCCCCTGGTCCTGCTGTGGCTGCTCGCACTGACCGGCATCGCCCTCCTCGCCCGCCAGAGCTTCGCGCTCCCCACCGGAGACAGCCCCTTCGGCGCGATCGGTGAAATCCTCGACACCGCACCGACGGTGGGCTTCGAGGCGGCGATCCCCGCCTCCCTCGGCTTCGGACTCCTGTGGATCCTGGGCCTGTTGCTGATCGCCCTGCTGGTCTCGCGCCGCGCGCCGCTCCCGACGGGCCTGGTCCGCTTCCACGCGGCCGTGCGGCCGGCCGCCTTCGCCGTGGTGGTGCTGCTCCTCGCCTACGTGGTCCTCGGCGTCGGGGTCGGCCTGGTCGTGGCCGCGACCCAGGGCCATGCCACCCGGACCCTGGCGGTGATCCTGCTGGGCCTGCCGAACCTGGCCTGGCCCGCCCTCACCCTCGGCCTGGGCGGCGCCTGGGAGGGCAAGGCCGACGGGCCCTTCGGACTGCCGATGCCCCAGGTCCTGGACCAGGTGCTGCGGGCGACCGGCTCCGGCTCCGCACCCGGTTCCGAGCTGTCGTCGATCGACGTGGCCTCGCTCGCGGAGCGCGACGCCCGCGCGTGGTGGCTGGTGCCGATCGCCCTCGTCCTGCTGCTCGGCGCCGGCGCGCTCGCGGCCGCCCGTTCCCCGGCGCACGTCCGCCCCTGGCAGCACGCCCTCCACCTGGCCGTGGCCCTGGCGCTGGCCACCCTGGTGGTCTGCCTGCTGGCCCGGATCCAGGCCCAGTTCGGCCTGTCCCTCCTGGGCATCGGCGATGTCGGCGGCGGCCTCGGCGGCGAGGTGGAACTGCGGCCGGTCCTGTGGCGCACGGTCGGCCTCGCCTTCGTCGCGGGAGCGGCGGCGGGCTTCGTCGGCGCCCTGGTGCCCCGCCGCCGCCGCTGACCGGCCCCGGCCTGGCCCGCCCACCGGGCCGACGGTTGCGCCGTCCGGGTGAACAGGCGGAAATCGGTTCATCGGGGGATCGTTTCTGCATGTCACGCTCGCCTCCGTGAACATGACCAAAGGCCTGTTCCGGCCGCTCCACGCCGCTGGCCTGCTCGCCGTTTCCGCGCTCGCCCTGACGCTGTCCACCGCGCTCCCCACGCAGGCCACCGGCCCGGCCGGCCGGTTCTTCTCCGGGGCCACCGGCCCCGAGGGCGCCGGCGCCGGAGCCGTCTCCGTCAGCAGGGTCCTGTGCCCGCGCGGCACGGACGTGCAGTCCGGTGGGTACTCCACCTCCCGCTGGGACCGCGCCCGCGACGGCGCGCCGCGCTACACCGTCCTGGCCAGCCACCCCGTCATCGACCCGGACGGCCGCGAGGGCTGGTACGCCTCCGCCTCGCACGCCGAGGTCACGGCCCACGTCGTGTGCGTACCCGCCCCGGACGCCGACTAGCCGCCCCGGACGCCGGCGCGGCCGCACCGGGCGCCTGGCGCCTAGCGCCCGCAGCAGGCGCCGGCCGGGCGCGCCGGGCGCGCCGCCCCGCGCCCGTCGCCCGCGCTTCCCGCAGGCCTCTAGAACACGGGCAGCGCCCACTTCGGCGGGGGCGGCGGCGGCGCCGGTCCGTCGGAAGCCGAGGCCTCCCGGGTCGCGGGGTGGCCGGAGGCCCCTTCCGCCGGCCCCGGGCCCTCCTCCGCACCCGCCCGGCGCAGCGCCCCCGTGAACTCCAGGCAGCTGCCCCAGCGGTCCTCGGGGGACTTGGCGAGGGCCCGCCACAGGACGGTGTCCACCGCCGCCGGCAGTTCGGGCCGCAGCGAGGTCACCGAGGGCGGCTCGTCGTACTGGTGGGCCCACAGCAGCGCCATGTCCTCGTCGCGCTGGAACGGCGGAACCCCGGTGAGGGTCTCGTAGACCACGCATCCCAGGCCGTAGACGTCGCAGCGCCCGTCCACCGGCTTCCCGGCGATCTGCTCCGGCGCCACGTAGTCGAGGGTTCCCACGAACTGGCCGACGCTCGTGAACCCGGTCAGCGACAGCGATTTCTTCGTCAGCCCGAAGTCCGTCAGATAGACGTGCTCCGGATGATCGCTGTCCGTCCCCTGGGCGACCAGGATGTTGCCGGGCTTCACGTCCCGGTGGACCAGGTCGTGGTCGTGCGCCGCGTCCAGGGCCGAGGCGACCTGGGCGGCGATCCGCGCCGCCGTCTCCACGGACAGCGGACCCATCCGGTCCATCAGGGACCGCAGGTCCTCGCCGGCCACGTACCGCATGGCGATGTACAGCAGCCCGTCCGTCTCGCCCGCCTCGAAGACGGGCACGATGTGCGGGTGGTCGATGGCCGCCGCGACCTTCGACTCGTGCGCGAACCGCTGCCGGAAGGTGTCGTTGCGTGCCAGTTCGGGCGCGAGCAGTTTCAGCGCGACCATCCGGTCCAGTCGCACGTCGTGCGCGCGGTAGACGACCGCCATGCCGCCGCGTCCGATCTCGTCCTCCACGACGTAGCCGGCGATCCGCCGTCCCCGCAGGTCGGAGGCGCGCCCGCGGACCGGTTCGGCGCCCGGGCCGCCCCCTGGGGCCGAGCCCATCAGCCGTCCTCCGCCCCGGGCAGGTCCACGACCCTGGTGCGCTCGTGCGGCGCGTCCTGCAGGCCGGCCTCACCCGCCGTGTCCGGTTCCTCCCGCGGCGCCTCCGGTGGGGGCGAGGCACCCGGTCCCGCGACGACGGCGAAGGTCATCAGGCGGCTCCCGTCCCCGTACATCCACCGTCGCGAGGTCTCGTCGTAGAGCCACACGGACTCCCCGTCGACGACGACCCCGGCCCGCAGTCCCCGTACCGCGCGCCGGAAGGACTCGGCGTCGGCCCGCCCGTCGGCGAGGTCGGACACCGCCCGCCGGTAGCGTTCCAGTTCCCCGGCGCACCGTTCGAGGAGCGGGCGCGGGTCCTCCGTGCGCGTCAGCGGCCGTCCGCCGGTCGGCGGGGGCTTCGGCACGGCGACCAGCATGCGTCCGTCCACCCAGGCGGACCAGCCGTTCGCGCACAGGATCTCTCCCCACTCCCCCCGCCGGGACAGGAGCTGCACCGGGAGGAACTCGTCGAGCGGGACCGTGGGGCGGGACATGTCGGGGGTCTCCCACGCGGCCAGCCCCTCCTGCGGGACGATGTGGGTGGGACGGAAGTCCACGGCTTCGCCGGGGCTGGTCATGGCGGCTACTTCCGCATGACGGTGGGCTCGTGGCGGCGGAGCACCCGGAGCACCATCACCCCGAAGAGCACGCACAGGACGACCAGCATGCCCATCTCGATGAGCCACAGCTTGGCCACGTGGTCGAACAGCGGGTCCTGGGTGATCTTGCCGGGCACGATGGCGCCCAGGTCGATGGTGTTCGCCATCGCCCCCATGGCCCACCGGGCCGGGACGAACCACGCCAGCTGCTCGATGACGGGAACTCCGGTGAGTTTCAGCAGGGAGCCACAGAAGACGACCTGGACGATGGTGAGCAGGACCAGCAGGGGCATGGTGACCTCCTCCTTGCTCACCAGGGCGGAGATCAGCAGTCCGAGCACCATGGCGGTGACGGACAGCAGGGCGACGGCGAGGGTGATCTCGATCAGCGGGGGCAGGAAGACGCCTTTGCCGCCCGGGGCGTTGGTCGTGACACCGGCGAGGCCGACCAGGGTGAGGACCACCGCCTGGCCGACGGTGACCGTGCCGAGGACCACCACCTTGGACATCAGGTACGCCGATCTGGAAAGGCCCACGGCGCGCTCGCGCTGGTAGATGACGCGCTCCTTGACGATTTCGCGCACCGCGTTGGCGGCGCCGGTCAGGACTCCGCCCACGCACAGGATGAACAGGGCGTTCAGCGCCGTCTCGGCCGTGAGGACGCTGCCGGCGAGCGCGCGGGCCATGGCCCCCATGACGAACGGCAGTCCCACCATGATGATCAGGAAGGTGCGGTCGGCGCAGAGCACGGCCGTGTACCGCCGGATCAGGGTGGAGAGCTGGGAGCCCCAGCTCTGGGCCTTGGGCGGCGGCTTCGGCACGGCCGCGCCGGCCCGTTCGGCCTCCCCCGCGAGCGGGAGGCGGCCGGCGGTGACCTCGACGTAGCGGCGCTGCGCCGGCGAGGCGCGGTGCTCCCCGGCCCAGTCCCGGTCGCGCTCGCTCTCGAAGGCTTCGAAGGCCTCGGGCCACTGCTCGTAGCCGAAGAACCCGAGTGCCTCGTCGGGAGGGCCGTAGTACGCGACACGCCCGCCGGGCGCGAGGACCAGCAGGCGGTCGCAGACGCTGAGGTTCAGCACGCTGTGGGTGACGACGATGACCGTGCGGCCGTCGTCGGCGAGACCCCGCAGCATGTGCATCACGGAGCGGTCCATCCCGGGGTCGAGCCCGGACGTGGGCTCGTCCAGGAAGAGCAGGGAGGGTTTGGTCAGCAGTTCCAGAGCGACGGAGACCCGCTTGCGCTGGCCGCCGGAGAGGCTGTGGATGGGCAGCTCGGCGCGCTCCTGGAGGCCGAGTTCGCCGATCACCTCGTCGACGCGGGCCTGGCGTTCGGCCTCGGCGGTGTCCTGCGGGAAGCGCAGTTCGGCGGCGTAGACGAGGGCGCGGCGGACGGTGAGCTGCGCGTGCAGGATGTCGTCCTGCGGGACGAGGCCGATGCGGCTGCGCAGTTCGGCGTAGTCGTGGTAGAGGTCACGGCCGTCGTAGAGGACGGTGCCCTGGTCGGCCGGGCGCAGGCCGGTCAGCGCCCCGAGCAGGGTGGACTTGCCGGCGCCGCTGGGGCCGACGACGGCGAGCAGGCATTTGGCGCCGACGGGAAAGGTGACGTGGTCGAGGAGGGTCTTGCGGCCGCTGTCGACGGCGACGGTGAGGTCCTGGACGTCGAGGGATACCTCGCCGGTGTCGACGTACTCCTGGAGCTGGTCGCCCACGAGGCAGAAGGCGGAGTGGCCGATGCCGACGATGTCGCCTTCCCCGATGCCCGCGGCGTGGGTCAGGCGGGCGCCGTTGAGGTAGGTGCCGTTGTGGCTGCCGAGGTCGGCGATCTCGTACGCGCCGCTGTCGAGGGCGCGCAGTTCGGCGTGGTGGCGGGAGACGACGAGGTCGTCGATGACGAGGTCGTTGTCCGCGGCGCGGCCGATGCGGACGGCGGCGGCGGCCCTGTCGGCCAGGGGGCCGACCGAGGCGGCCCGGCGGAAGGTGCCCGTCATGGCCGGGCGGGAGACGGGTGCGGGGCGGGTCTCGGCCGCCTCGACGAGGCGCACGCGCGGGCCGTCGTCGGCGCTGCCGAAGCGGAGCTCGCTGCCGACCCCGACGGCCCACTCGCGGACGCGGTGGCCGTCGGCCCAGGTGCCGTTGGTGCTCCCCTCGTCCTCGAGCGTCCAGTGGTCCCCGTCGGGGCGCAGGACGGCGTGGTGCCAGGAGACGCGGGCGTCGTCGAGGCAGATCTCGCAGAGGGGGTCGCGACCGAGGTGGTACGTCCGGCGGGGGCTCAGTGCGGTGGAGCCCCTGTCGGTTTCCAATACGAGCTCGGGCGCGGTCGCCGCACCGTGGCGCTGAACCATGCACAGAGTTTCCCACGTTCCGAGCGGCCCGGCATAACCGCAGGTCAGAGCGGTCTTATGGGTAATGACAACGGTCCCCGTTGCAGCCTTTGCCCATCGTCCGCAGGTGCGCTTCACTTCACGAGCCGCACCCGGCAGAGCAGCACCGGACGATCGACGGAGGAAGCCATGAGCGCGCACGACCACGCGCCGCATTACCAGGGTGGACAGGGCCACGGCACGCACACCGAGGGGCACGACGACGGCCACGGGCACGGGCCGGGCGGTCACGGCCACGGGGTCGCCGCCGACGCCGACCGCCGCTGGCTCGGCATCTCCCTCGCACTGATCGTCGGCTTCATGGCCGTCGAGGTGGTCATCGGCGTCGTGGCCCATTCTCTGGCCCTGATCTCCGACGCCGCGCACATGCTGACGGACGCCGTCTCGATCGTCCTGGCGCTGATCGCGATGCGGCTGGCCGCCCGCCCGGCGCGCGGAGGTTTCACGTACGGCCTCAAGCGCGCGGAGATACTTTCGGCCCAGGCCAACGGGCTCACCCTGCTCCTGCTGGCGGTATGGCTGGCGTACGAGGCGGTGCGCCGGCTGCTGGATCCGCCCCCCGTGGAGGGCGGGCTGGTGCTGGTGACGGCTCTCGCGGGCATCGTCGTGAACATCGCGGCGGCCTGGTGCATCTCGAAGGCGAACCGCACCTCGCTGGCCGTCGAGGGCGCGTACCAGCACGTCCTCAACGACCTGTTCGCCTTCATCGGCACCGCCGTGGCCGGTCTGATCGTGCTGACCACCGGATTCCGGCAGGCCGACTCGATCGCCTCGCTCGTCGTGGTCGTCCTGATGGTCAAGGCGGGCTACGGGCTGATCCGCGAGTCCGGCCGGATCCTCCTGGAGGCCGCTCCGGCGCACGTGGACCCGGACGCGGTCGGCGACCGGCTCGTCGGGCAGCCGCCCGTCACCGAGGTCCACGACCTGCACATCTGGACCATCACCTCCGGGCAGGCCGCCCTGTCCGCGCACGTCCTGGTGGCGCCGGAGGGCGACTGCCACGCCGTGCGCCGGGACCTGGAAGCCGTGCTGTCCAAGGAGTACGGGATCACCCACACCACCCTCCAGGTGGACCACGCCCAGGACACCCTGCTCTCCGTCGGCCGGGGCCCGGGCGAGGACCCGGCCGACCCGCACTGCGCCGACTCCCACGGCCCGGTTCACCGGCAGGGGCCGCACGCGCACTGACCGGCCCCCGCGCGGGGCATACATCACCCCATGACCGCGAAACGAAGTGCCGGACTGCTCCTCTTCAGGGAGAGCGACGCGGCGGGCACCGAAGTGCTGCTCGGCCACATGGGCGGCCCGTTCTGGGAACGGCGGGACGGGGGCGCCTGGTCGATCCCGAAGGGCGAGTACGGGCCGCAGGAGAGCCCGCGCGACGCGGCCCGCCGGGAGTTCGAGGAGGAGCTCGGGCTGCCGCCGCCGGAGGGTGCCTACCTGCCGCTGGGCGACGTGCGGATGGCCGGCGGGAAGGTGGTGACCGTCTGGGCGGTTCGGGCGGACCTCGATCCGGCGCTGGCGGTGCCGGGGACCTTCACCATGGAGTGGCCGCCGAGATCGGGCCGGACGGCGGAGTTCCCCGAGCTGGACCGGGTGGAGTGGTTCGCTCCCGCCGTGGCCAGAAACAAACTGGTGGTGGGTCAGATCCCGTTCCTGGAAAGGCTGTTGGAACTCCGGGCGGACGAGGGTTGACCTTACCTTGACTTGCCAGCAAACCCCGCCCGAGTGGACATTGCACGTATGACCAACGTCGTGCTGGTGGGAACCCTGGACACCAAGGGTGGGGAGTACGGCTGGCTGCGCGAGAGGCTGCTGCGCGCCGGCGTCGAAGTGGTCGTGGTCGATACGGGGATCATGGGCGAGCCCCGCACGCCCGCCGACGTGCCGCGCGAAGCGGTGGCGCGGGCGGCGGGCTCGGAACTCTCGCAGCTGCGCGCGGCCGCCGACCGGGGCGCGGCCGTGACCACGATGGCCCGGGGCGCGGAAGCGACCCTCTTGCGGCTGCACGCCGAAGGCCGCCTGCACGGGGTCCTCGCGATCGGCGGCAGCGGCGGCACCTCCATCGCCACCCGGGCGATGCGCGCCCTGCCCCTGGGCGTCCCGAAGGTGATGGTGTCCTCGATGGCGTCCGGGGACGTGGCCCCGTACGTCGGATCCGCGGACATCACGATGATGTACAGCGTCGTGGACATCGCGGGGATCAACAGCGTCTCCGAGCCGGTCCTGGCCAACGCCGTCGAGGCCGTCGCCGGGATGGCCAAGGGTTTCGAGCGCGCCTCCACGGGGCCGCGGCGGCCGGCCCGCCTGGGCGAGGGCAGCCGTCCGCTGATCGCGGCGAGCATGGCGGGGGTGACCACCACCGGCGTGGACGCCGCCCGCGAGCGGCTGACCGAGCTCGGCTACGAGGTACTGGTCTTCCACGTCAGCGGCACCGGCGGCCGCACTCTGGAGACCCTGGCCGGCCAGGGGATCTTCGCGGGCGTCCTCGACCTCACGCTCAGCGAGCTCGCCGACGACCTGTGCGGCGGCATCCTCACCGCCGGGCCCGACCGGCTCAGCGCGGCCGGACGGGCCGGCATTCCGCAGGTGGTGAGCCTGGGAGCGCTGGACATGGTCAAGTTCGGCCCGATGGAGAGCCTGCCCGAGCGGGTCCGCTACCGTCGGGTCCGCGTCCACAACCCCTCGATCACGGTGATCCGTACGACCGGGGCCGAATGCGCCGAACTCGGGCGCCGGGTCGCCGCCAAGCTCCGCGCGTCCACCGGCCCCACGGCCGTCTGCGTCCCACTGCGCGGACTGTCCACGCTCGGCGCGCCGGGCGGCCCTTACCATGACCCCGAAGCCGACGGGGCGCTGTTCTCGGCGCTGCGTGACGGGCTTCGGGACAGCACCGCCCGGCTCTACGACTACGACACCCACATCAACGACCCGGCCTTCGGCCGGGCGGCCGCCGACCGGCTGCACGCCATGATCGGCGCGCAGGCCGCAGCGGCCTGAGGCCCCGCTCCGCCCCTTCCCGCCGAGAGCACCGTGCGGTAGGGAACCAGCCGTGACCGGAAACTGTCCCAGAGGGTGGGCGGTGCCCCGGGACGACCGGCCCCGAAGCGCGGTCACGGCACGGCAGGGGGAAGGCAGAAGGCATGAACGGCATGTGGTCGGTACCCGGTTACTCGCAGATCCGCGAGCTCGGCTCGGGCGCCAGCGGGCGCGTGGTGCTCGCCGTCCACGACGGCACCGGCACGGCGGTCGCGGTGAAGTACCTCAACGACAGGATGCTCGAGAACCCGGTCTTCGTCCGGGAATTCCGGGCGGAGGCCCAGCTGCTCGGCGCGCTCGGCTCGCCGTACGTGGTCGGGCTGTACGAGTACGTGGAGGCGCCGGGCGGCGCCGCCATCGTGATGGAACTCGTGGACGGCATCCCGCTGAACGCCCTGCTCAAGCAGTGCGGGCAGACCGGCCCCGAGGCGGCCCTGGTGCTGCTGAAGGGCTCCCTGCTCGGGCTGGCGGACGCGCACCGGGCCGGTGTGGTCCACCGCGACTACAAGCCGGCGAACGTGCTGGTCGCGGCCGACGGCACCTCCAAGCTCGTCGACTTCGGCATCGCCACCCCGAGGGGCACGACTCCGGGCGCGGCGGGTACGCCCGCGTACATGGCGCCCGAGCAGTGGCAGGGCCGCCCGGCCTCCCCCGCCGCCGACGTGTACGCGGCGACGGCGACCTTCTTCGAGTGCCTGACCGGCCGCAAGCCCTACGACGGCCAGAGCTTCGCGGAGCTCGCGGTCCAGCACGTCGAGGCGCCGGTGCCCGAGACCGAGGCGCCCGAGCCGGTGCGCCCGCTGATCCGGCGGGGCCTGGCGAAGGCCCCGGAGCAGCGGCCCGAGGACGCCGAGGCGTTCGTGGCGGAGCTGGAGGGCGTGGCGCAGGCCGCGTACGGACCCGAGTGGGAGGAACGCGGACAGCGCAAACTGGCCGCGCTGGCGGCCCTGCTGCCCCTGCTGTTCCCCTCGGCGGGCGCCCCGGCGCAGGGCACCACGGCGCTGGCCACGACCACCCTGCCCCAGCCCCCGGCCACCTGGAGCCCGGGGCGGCGCGGTCTGGTCGCGGCGGGCGCGACGCTGGTACTGGGCGTACTGGCCGTGTTCGGCTACCAGGCGGTCGGCGCGGAGCCGGCCGGGGCGAAGGCGCTGAACGCCTTCGCGACGTCGAGCGCTTCGGGACCGGCCCCGGCCTCCCCGTCCGCGGAGCCCTCGGTCCCGCCGAGCCCGAGTCCCAGTCCCAGCCCCTCTCCCAGCGCGACGCCCTCCCCGTCCGCGTCCGCCACCCCGAGCTACAGCGCCCCGCCGTCCCCGACACCGACGCCCACCAAGTCCCCGACACCCACACCGAGCCCGAGCGTGCTCGTCTCCGCGGTGTCCCCCTCCCTCAAAGCCTCGCCCACGGTGGCTGACGCGCTCGTGAGCCTCAACGCCAAAGGCGGGTCCGTGACCGTGGTCCTCGAATGGTTCCGCGGCGACGCGCCGAACGCCCTCACCGTCGCGGACGGCACCGACAGCCTGACCGCCCCCGCCGGCGCGCAGAGCACGGTGTCGCAGCGGCACGCCATCGCGCGCGGGGGTGCCTGCTACCTGACGGTGCGCGTCTCCACGAAGCCCGCCGCTTCACCGCAGTACGCGTACGCGACCTCCCAGATCCCGCGCTGCGTGGTCGTGCCCCGATGAGCGATCCCCGCGCCCCGCAGGGCGACGACGACTACAGCGCCACCGTCCTCGGCAGCCACTGGATCAGCGGCCCGCCCCAGGACCCGGCCGAGACCAAGCGGTTGGATCCGCCGGTCGGGACACCCGGCGAGGACGCGACCCGGCGGCTGGAGACGCCGGGCGAGGACGCGACCCGGCCGTCGGAGATACCGGGAGAAGGCGCGACCCGGGAGATACCGGTCGAGGGCGCGACCCGGCCGTCGGAGCGCCCGGGCGCGGCCGTGCCGGACCGCGTCGAGGGGTCGGTGCTGCGCTTCGGGCCGGGGGTGACGGCCGCCCTGCCGGCGCCGTTCCCGCTGCACCCGCGGCCTGCGCCGCCCCGCCGGAAGGGCGAATGGCGGCGGTACGCGCTGGCGACCGCGGTCCTGCTCGCGGTCCTCGCCTACCTGGGCTGGCAACGCTACGGGCCGGCCCTGGAGGTCCGGGACGTGGCGGTCACCACCGACGCCGGTGGTCCCGCGTGCGACGCGACCGCGGACGTGGTGGCCGTCGTACGCACCAACGGGCGCGCCGGGGTCCTCACCTACCGCTGGCTGCGCAGCGACGGCACGCAGTCGGAGCAGCTGACCGAGCGGGTGCCCAGCGGGCGGCGGGAGGCCCGGCTGCACCTGCTGTGGACCTTCCAGGGCGCGGGGACCTACCCGGCGAAGGCCGAGCTCCAGCTGGTGTCCCCGCAAGGGCGGACGGCCGCGGCGGAGTTCACGTACCGCTGCCGCCCGTAGCCGGTCCGCGGGTCACGGCGCGACCGGCGTCGCGGTCCGCCCGGGAGCGGGGCGGGGCGCGCCGGCCCTCCCCCGCTCCCCCTTCCGGCCCAGGGGAGCGCCCCGGGGGCCGGTCCTTGCGGCCAGGGCGGACGGGGCCTTGCGGCCGAGGTGCGGGCAGCCCCTTCGCTGGTTGACTGGAAGGTGTCGCCGAGGGCGCTCAGGACGTCCTCGCGGCACCCTTGCCGCCACGTTCCAGCCGGCGACACACCCCAACGGAACGTGGCTGTCCCGCACGGACGCCCAGTCCGCGCGGGAGGCCCGCAGCTTCTTTGGGGAGCGGCTGCGGGCCGTATGGCGTTCCGGCCCCGCAGGGTTCCGGCCCCGGCAGGGTTGCGGCCCCGGCAGGGTTGCGGCCCGCCGCCGTTCGGGCCGCGCCCGGGGGCCGCCCGTCCGGGCCGCGCCCGGTCAGAACCGGGCGTGCGCGGTGATGTCCGCCGCGAACTGCCCCGTCATCGCCGGGGTCACCGTCGGCCGGCACTGCGCGACGGCCGCCAGGTAGTCCCGTGTGCTCGCGCCGAACGGCGCCGCCGCCGCACCCCGCGCGCCCACCGCCTCCAGGTCCCGTTCGAAGGACACCTGGGCCGCGATCCGCGCCGCGTGCTCGATGTCGGCCGGGGTGAACAGTTCGCTCGCCTCCACCAGCGCCGCCACGTCCACCTCGCCGCGCCCCGCCGTGTAGCGCGACCAGATCGCGTGGCGGGCGCCCGCGTCCGGGGTACCGATGGGGATCAGGTAGTCGAAGCGGCCGGGCCGCAGGAAGGCCGGATCGAGCGAGCGGATGGAGTTGGTGGCGCAGACCAGCAGCCGTTCGTCGCCCTCCCGGAAGCCGGGTATCAGCTTGAGCAGTTCGTTGGTCACCCCGTGGATCCCGCCGGGCTGCGCGGGCTCGGTGCGCACGGGAGCGATCTCCTCGACCTCGTCGATGAACACGAGGACCCGCTCCAGCTCGGCGATCCGGGCGAACGCGTCGCGCAGCGCGGCCGACAGGTTGCCCTCGTCGGCGAGGCGGGAGGGCAGCAGTTCGACGAAGGGCCAGCCGAGCCGGGAGGCGACGGCCCGCGCGAAGGTGGTCTTGCCGGTGCCGGGCGGGCCGAAGAGGGTGATGGCGCGCGGCGGCCGCACCCCGTGCGCGGCGGCCCGCTCCGGTTCGGCGAGCGGCAGCACCACGCGCCGCTCGATGAGGTCCTTCTCCTTCTCCATGCCGGCGACCCCGGCCCACAGGTCCTTGGGCAGGAAGCGGCCGCCGAGGTCGTCGAGGAGACCGGCGGCCGGTCCGTGGAGCGGCTCGGTCTTCTCGAAGTAGGCCACGGCGGGCTGCCGGGTGTAGCCCGCGTTGAGCAGTCCCTCGCCGAGCAGGTCCTCCTCGGGCAGGACGTACGCGATGCGGCCGACGCGGGCGGCGATCAGCCGCCTCTCCAGCTCCACGAGCAGGGCGCTGGCCAGGCCCCGGCCGCGCCAGCCCGCGGCGATGGCGATGCGCATGACCCAGGCGCGCTCACCGGTGACGCAGGCGAGCGCGGCGCCGATCGGAACGCCCTGGTGGACGGCGACCACGCACGGCTGCCGGCCGGTGAGGGCGCCGATGCATTCGGCGAGGGAGAAGACGGACTCCTGGCCGAGTTCGGCCGTGGTGTCGATCAGATGGACAACGGCCGCGAGATCGCTCTCGCGGTAGTCGTGAATCAGCCAGTTCACCGGGTACCGCCCCTCGTTCGTGCTCCTGCGTGCCCGCGGACCGCCCGCTGCCCGCCTGCCTGCCTGCCGTGCTTCTTCTGCCGCGAGGCTAGGGGCGCCGGACCCCCCGATCACGTTCCGTCCTGCACAACAACCGGTCAGGAAACAGTCCGTGTCGTCCATAGACTGGTGGTTTCTGCCCGAGCCGTGCACCGAGGACCCGAACGCCTTCATGACATCCCACAGGTCCACCGGTCCGACGAGCGCCACGGCCGGCCGCGCGACGGGCCTCCGGGCTCCCGGCCGCGGCACCCCCCGGCCTCATCTGGTGTGGCTGGTTCCGGTCCTCTGGACGCTGGCGCTCGGCCTGTGGGGGCTCTCCCGGCAGGACAGCGTGTGGCGGGACGAGGCGGCGACCTGGCAGGTGGCGGGGCGCTCCCCGGGCGAGATCTGGCACCTGCTCGGCAACGTCGACGCCGTCCACGGCCTCTACTACCTGCTGATGCACGTCCTCTTCGACGTGTTCGGGGCGAGTACGACCACCCTGCGCCTCCCGTCGGTGCTGGCGGTGGCGGGCGCCGCCGCCTGCGTCGCGCTGATAGGGCGCAGGCTGGCGGGCTTCTGGGCCGGGCTGGGCGGCGGGACGGTCCTCGGGCTGCTGCCGGCCGTGCAGTTCCAGCTCCAGGAGGGACGCGCGTACGCGCTGGTGGCGGGCGGAGCCGGGCTCGCGACCCTGCTCCTGGTCTCGCTGCTCGGCCCGGGGCACCCGGCGGCCGGGCCCGGACGGCGGACCTGGCCGCGCTGGACGGCGTACGGGGCCGTGGTGCTGGTCTGCGCCCTGCTGAACTGGTTCTCGCTGCTCGTCCTGCCCGCGCACGCGGTCACCCTGTGGTGGGTGCGGGCCGGGCGCCGCACCTTCGGGCACTGGCTGCTCCCCTCGTCGGCGGCCGTGGCCGGGGCGCTGCCGCTGATCGTGTTCAGCGGGACCCAGTCCGCCCAGGTGTCGTGGATACCTCCGCTGACCTGGCCCATGCTGACCGGCCCCGCGGTCCTCGTCGCGATCGGCGCGCTCGGCGCCGGGGCGGACCGGTGGAACGGGCCGCGCCCGGCGTCCGCCGGGGGTGGGCGGGGCGGGGGGGGGCGCCCCCCCCCCCCCCGCCCCCCCCCCCGCGGCGGCGGGGGGGGGGGGGGGGGTGGGCCCCCGCGTGGTCGGGGCCCCCCCCGCCAGGGTCACGCCCC
>NZ_JBSGWY010000022.1:29259-79008 GCF_053609145.1 Streptomyces sp. NPDC054961
CCGCGCGGGGGGGCCGCCCCCCGCGCGCCCGCCGGCCGCGCCGCGGGGGGGGGGGGGGGGGGGGGGGGGGGGTGGCCCCCCCCCCCCCCCCCCCGCCTCTCGGCCGCGGCCGTCGGGCTGCCGCTGCTGGTGGCGCCCCTGCTGGGACTGGCCGCCGCCTCGCTGGTCCAGCCCGTGTTCCTGGACCGGTACGTGCTCTTCTCCATGCTGGGCCTGGCCCTGCTGATCGGCGCCGGGCTGGCCGCGGCCGTACGGGCCCTCGCGCCCCGGTCGCCGAGGGCGTCGGCCGCGCTGGTTCCGGCGGTCGTCGGGGTCTCGGTGCTGGCGGTGCTCCCGGTGGTACGGGCCGACAGGTCCCCGGCCAGCCGGGTGGACGACGTGCTCGCGGTGGCCGGCGAGGTGTCCCGGCTGAAGCGGGACGGTGACGCGGTGCTGTTCGTCCCGGCGGCCCGCCGGGACACCGCGCTGGTCTCACCCGGGGCGTTCGCGGGAGTGACGGACGTGGCCCTGGCGCGCGGACCCGTGGAATCGGGGACCCTCAAGGGCGAGGAGTCCGGCCCGGCGCGCATCCGGGCGGCGCTGGGCGAGCGGCGCCGGGTGCTGCTGGTGACGGACGCGGCGCCGGCGAAGCCACCGGGCTCGGAGGCGGACAGGACGAAGGCCGCCGTCCTCGCGGCGGACTTCACCGTGGTCGAGGACGTACAGGTCAGGGGCCGTCGCGTGACGGTGTACGAGCGGCGCCCCTGATCCCGGCGGGCGCCGGCAGGGCTTCAGTTGTCGAACCACATGGGGCCAAGGGCTTTTCGGACGCGGTCTCACAGCGGATCCATAGGGAAAACCCGGCTCCGGCCACAGGTTCGCCGACGAGGCTCTGAGCATGATCCAGCGCCTCCCCTCCCGACCGGAACGCCTCCCCCGCGCCCGTGGCCGGCGTGCGTCGCGGATCCTGCTCGCCCTGGCCGCGATGACGGCGCTGCTCGGCGTCGACGTGTCCGACGCGCTCGCGGAGCCGCCGCTCGGCGTCACCGTGACGGCCGCGGCCGACGCGACGGCACGGCGGGTCGGCGCGCTCTTCGCGGGCGGCCTCGACGGCGGGCACTTCTGCACCGCGTCCGTGGTGCGCAGCGAGGACCGCAATGTGATCGCCACCGCCGCGCACTGCCTGGGCGACCTGGAGAACACCTCCTTCGCGCCGGGATACCGGGACGGCGAGGCCCCGTACGGGGTGTGGAAGCTGACCGGCGCGTACGTGGCCCCGGACTGGACGGACGGCCGGGACCCGGACGACGACATCGCCTTCGCGACGGTGGAACCGGTGGCCGACCGGCAGGTAGAGGACGTGGTCGGCGGCTTCCCCGTCGCGGCGGAGCAGCCGGCGGACGCCACAGTGACCGTCGTGGGCTATCCGAGCCGCGAGGAGTCCCCTCTGTACTGCGCCAACGGCACGGCCCTGTTCTCCGAGACCCAGCGCCGCATCGAGTGCCCGGACCTGAGCGGCGGCACCAGCGGCAGTCCCTGGCTCGTCGACGGCGCCCTCGCGGGCGTGCTCGGCGGGTACGAGGACGGCGGCACCGTCCCGGAGGTCTCGTACAGCGCGGTGATGGGCGACCAGGCGGTGGAGCTCTACCGCGAGGCGGCCGTCAACGGGTGAGGCACCCCGGGCCGGACCGCGCGCGACGTGGCCTCGCGCGGTCGGACCGCGCGCGACGTGGCCCCGCCCGGCCGGCCCCCGCGCGGTTTCCCGCGGTCAGGCTTCGACCGGCCGCCCGTCGGCCGCGGCGGGCCCCTCGAACCAGGTCGGCTCGTCCCGCAGGGCCCGGTGGATCCGGTCCACGGCGAAGTCCTCCAGCGGCTCGGGCAGCGCGTCCGGCGCGAACCAGGCCACCTCGAGCGACTCGTTGTCGTTGACCCGCGCCTCCCCGCCCGTGGCCCTGCAGCGGAAGGTGATGTCCTGGAACTGGCAGACGTCACCGTTCGGATAGGTGATCGGCGGGAGCATCTGGACCAGCACCACCCGCTCGGGTACGCACCGCACGGCCGTCTCCTCGTACACCTCGCGCACCGCCGTCTCGGCCGGCTGCTCGCCGGGCTCGGCGATCCCGCCGACCACCGACCACCGCCCGGTGTCGGCGCGCCTGCCCAGCAGCACCCGCCCCCGGTCGTCCACGACGATGGCCGTCACCCCGGGCAGCAGGAGCAGCTGGTGCCCGGCCGTGGCGCGCAGGGTCCTGATGAAATCGGGAGTGGTCATCCCCCGACCCTAAGCCAGGCCCCGGGAGTTCCCGGCGATCCGGCGGGCCAGCGACCAGCCGAGGCCCGCGGCGGCGACGGCCAGCAGGACGTACTCGACGAGCGGGCCGAAGCGGGTGGCGGGGGTCTCGCCCGAGCGCAGCGGGATCTCCGCGACCAGGGCGTCCGCGGTGAACATCTTCGTCTGCTGCACGATCGTGCCGTCGGGGCGGATCACGGCACTGACCCCGCTGGTGACGGGCACCAGGACGGTGCGGCTATGCTCCACGGCCCGGACCCGGTCCATGGCGAGCTGCTGGTAGGTCATCTCGGTGCGGCCGAAGGTGGCGTTGTTGCTGGGCACCGCGATGACCTGCGCACCGGCCCGGACGGTGGAGCGGACGGCGTCGTCGAAGGCCGCCTCGTAGCAGGTGACCATGCCCACTCCGCTGCCCGCCATGGCGAAGACGCCGGGCTCCTTGCCGGGGCCGAAGTCGCGGCGCACCCGGTCGACGTCGGAGCTGAAGAGACGGACGAAGGACCGCATCGGGATGCGCTCGCCGAAGGGCTGGATCTTGCGCTTGTCATAGGTGTCGACGGGGCCCTTGACCGGGTCCCACAGGATCATCGTGTTGCGCAGCGGGCCCGTCTCCGGGGCCAGTACGGAGCCGATCGCCACGGGCACGCCGATGGCCTTCACCGCGTTGTCGATCACCTCGTACGCGTCCTGCTCGGCGTACGGGTCGATGTCGGAGGAGTTCTCCGGCCAGACGACGAAGTCCGGCTTCGGCACCCGGCCCGCCTTGACGTCCTCGGCGAGCTGGATCGTGCGGTTGGCGTGGTTGTCCAGGACCTGGCGGCGCTGGGCGTTGAAGTCGAAGCCGGCCCGCGGGACGTTGCCCTGGATCACGGCCGCGACGGCGGTGCCGTCCTCGGCCGCGTCGGAGACCAGCGGCCGGGCGGCGAGTGCCCCGGCGAGCGGGGCGGCCACGGCGGTGGCGGCGAGCAGCACGGCGGTGGCCCGGCGGGTGTCGGCGCCGACGCGTACGGCCTCGTAGAGACCGAATCCGCACAGGGCCACGGCGAAGGAGAGGAGCGGGGTGCCGCCGAGGGCCGCGAGGGGCAGGAAGACCCCGTCGGGCTGTCCGAAGGCGAGCTTGCCCCAGGAGAAGCCGCCGAAGGGGGCGCGGGCGCGCAGCGCCTCGCCGGCGATCCAGACGGCGGCGCCCCACAGCGGCCAGCCGGGCAGACGGCTGACGAGGGCGATCCCGAGGGTGGTGAGGCCGATCAGGAGGGATTCGAGGGTGACGAGGGCCAGCCACGGGACCGGGCCCACGCCCTCGCCGGTCCAGACGAGCAGCGGCAGCAGGAAACCGAGGCCGTGCAGGACGCCGAGGCCGAAGCCGGCCCGCGCGCGGCGCCCGTACAGGCAGAAGCCGAGCAGGGCGAGGGCGAGGGGAGCCAGCCACCACAGGGGGCGGGGCGGGAAGCTCAGGTAGAGCAGCACGCCGGAGGCGACGGCGAGCGCGGGGCGCAGCAGCCTTTCGGCCCATCGCCCGGCGGGGGTGACCGCGGGCGCGACCGTCTCGTTCGTCACCGCTTCCGTCGCCACGGCCGTCCCGGGTTCCGCTGCGGATCGGTCGGCGGGCTTGGGGGGCTCGTTCCCCGCCGCGCGGGTCGCACTGCTGCTCATTTCGCGGAGTCTACGTCTCCGCGCCGTGCCGGTGGACGGCTCAGTGGGCGAGGGCACGCAGATGGGTGCGGATGACGAGCACCGCGCTCTCGGCGTCGTCCACGGTGACGGTGAAGAGCCTGCCGTCGTCGAGCTTCAGTTCCAGGCCCTCGCCGCGGCGGACGATCACGGCGGTGCCCCGCTCCGGGCGCCAGCGATAACCCCAGCCGCCCCAGTGCTGAGGGGTGATCCGGGGGACGAACTCGGCGGACTCCACCTCGGAGAGCTGGATCTTCCGGCGCGGCAGGCCGATGTGCCCGCAGCGCACCTCGATCGCCTCGGAGTCGACGGTGACGGAGACGTGGACGAAGGCGAGGGTGCCGAAGAGGATCAGCAGGCCCGCGGCGAGGCAGCCGATCACCGCCATGAGGAGCGCGACGATGCCGGCGTCCCAGGCGTAGTCCACGGCGAGCTCGATGCCGAGCGCCAGGCAGGCCGCACCGGCCGCCGCGAGCAGCCATTGCGCGCGGTTGGAGGCCCGGCCCGTCCAGAGCGGCCCCGGGGGGTGAACCGTCATGTGTAGCAGCGTACTCACGTTCCGCATGGACGCCACCGGCCCTGTGGACCGGTGCCGGTGCCGGTGCCGGTGCCGGTGCCGGTGCCGGTGCGGCGAGCGTGCGTGCGTGCCGGGCGTCGCGACGGGGCGGACGCCGCCTGACGCGGCACTAGCCGTACCGCCCCGGCAGGAGGCCGACGAGCGCGTCGCGCAGGGCCGGGCGGCGGACGGTCATGAAGCGGTGCAGGGTCCGGGAGCCGAACGCCACGCGCTGGGCGCTGCGTCGGCGCTCGCCGTCGTACGCGCGCAGCGCGGCCGGCAGGCCGCTTGCTCCGTGGGTGGCGACCGCCCTGGTCAGGGCCTCGGCGTCGAGGAGCGCGGCGCAGGCGCCCTGGCCGAGGTACGGGGTCATGGCGTGGGCCGCGTCGCCGGCCAGCGCGACGGGGCGGGCCGGGCCGGCCGCACTGCTCGCGCCGCCCGGCCCGGGACCGGCCGTACGGGTGAAGCCGGGGAGCGCCGGGTACAGGTGGCGGACCGGGTAGCGGATCCAGGCCCGCGGATCGGTGTCGGCCAGGACGCGCGCGCCCGGAGCGCCTCGCCGAGGCCGAGCCGGTCGAGGGCCGTCTGGGCGGTGGGGTGGATGCCGAAGGCGGTTCCGTACCGCTCCGGCGCGGCCCGCCGTTCCAGGACCGTCACCGCCCACCCGGCGCGGCGCGGCCCGATGGCGGTGGCGATACCACCGACTCCGGCGCCGACGACCAGCGCGGTCCCCGCCGTTCGCGCGGCCCCCGCTCCACCCGCGGTTCCCTCAGTTCCGCCGGTTCCGCCTCTTCCCGCCGCACCCGCCGCACCCGCGTCCAGGACGAACCTCCCGTTCAGGCTGCCGATCACCACATCCGTGGTAGTATACCTGTGGTACCACGGCCGTGGTTAACTGGCAACGTGAACCAGGACCGGAGGGACCGGCTGCGCGACGCGGCCGTCGCGGTGCTCGCGGACGCGGGCGGCCGCGGCCTGACGCACCGGGCCGTCGACGCGGCGGCGGCCGTGCCGCTCGGTACAGCCAAGAACTACTTCCCGACCCGCGACGCGCTCGTGCGGGCGGTGGCCGAGCGCTGCCTGGAGCAGTACCGGGCGCTCGCCGCCCGCCTCGCGGGCTCCGGACCCGGACCCGCCGACCGGGCCGGGCTCGCCGCACTGCTCGCCGGGCTGCTGCGGGACGTGGCCGGACCGGGACGTCCGCGCATGACGGCGTACCTGGAGCTCCAGGCCGAGGCGACCCGGCGGCCCTGGCTGGCCGCGCTCCTGGATCCCATCGCGACGTCGGACTTCGCCGCGTACGGGCACCTGCTCCGCGCGGCCGGGCTGCCGTCCGGCCCGGACGAGGCCCGCGCCCTCACCCTCGCGCTGCACGGCGCCGTCCCCCACCTGCTGACGGGCGCCCCGGAGACGCTGGCCGCGGCCGGGCTGGACGATCTGGACGCCTTCACCCGCGCCGTGCTGGCCTCCGTGTGCCCCGAAGGTTCCGAAGACCTCGACCACGACCGTCTCCGCGACCGCGACCGTCTCCGCGCGCCGTGACGCGGGGTCCCGACCCGAGCTCCGAACCGAACTCGACCCGATAGAGGGGGAAGCATGATCACCCGACTCGACCGCGCCGTGGGCGCCGTGCTCGGCTCCGCGGCCGGCGACGCGCTCGGCGCGCCCTACGAGTTCGGCCCCGCGGGGCAGTTGACCGCGCGGGGCGCGGAGATGCTCGGGGGCGGGGGCTGGGATCCGGGCGAGGCCACCGACGACACGCAGATGGCGGTCCTGGTCGGCGAATCCCTGCTGGAGCGCGGCGGACTCGAACTCCCCGACGTCTTCGACCGGTTCCGCCGATGGGCGGCGGGCGATCCCAAGGACATCGGCCTCCAGACGGAGGACGTGCTGACGAACGGCGAGCCCTGGGACCTGGCCGCGGCCCTGCACTTCCAGATCAACGCGCGGGCGGCCGGCAACGGTTCCCTGATGCGCGCCTCGACCTCCGCGGTGTACTTCGCGCCGTCGGGGCGGACCGCGACCATGGACGCCGCACGCCGGATCGCGGCGCTCACCCACGGCGACGGGGCCGCCTGGGAGGGCACCGCGGTGCTGCACGAGCTCGTCCGCGTGGCCCTGGCCGGAGGCGATCCGCTGGCCGCGCTCCCCGCGACGCTGGAGTCCGTACACCCGGACCACCGCGAGCGGTACGCCCGCGTCCTCGACCCGCACTGGCACCCGGACCTGGCCACCGAGTTCAACGGGGCGGTCTGGCCCTGCCTGGGCTCGGCGGTGTGGGCGCTGCGCACCACGGCCTCCTTCGCGGACGCGGTACGGGCCGCCGTCGACCTGGGCGGCGACACCGACACGGTGGCCGCGGTCACCGGCGCGCTGGCCGGTGCCCGCTACGGCCAGGCGGAGATCCCGGACACCTGGACGGCTCCGCTCCACGTCCCCCTGCCGGGATACGGGGACCGGGCCCTGGACGCGGACGGTCTACGGGACCTGGCCCGGCGCCTGGCGACGACCGGCCCCGAGAACTGAGCGGCCCCGCGTCGCGGGTCAGGCCCGCGGCGCGGGTCGGAGCTGCAATCGGAGCTCAGCCCCGGACGGCGGCGCCACCGGCCAGCATCCGGCCTTCGGCATACCCGAGCGCGGGTCCGGGAAGCTCCCCCGGGCGGCCGCTCAGCAGGACGGTCAGGCTGCCGGTGCGCGGCAGGCCGGGCTCCGGCCGGGCGCCGATCCGGCGCAGCGCCTGCACGGCGACGGGTTCGGCCGAGCCGTGGAAGACGAACGGCGCGCCACCGGTGCGTTCGGCGAGGGCGGCCCGGATGGGGGCCGCGACCAGCTCGTAGTGCGTGCAGCCGAGCACCACGTCGGTGATGTCGGCGGGAGTCAGCGCGGCGGCCACGGCGATGGCCCGTACGACGGCGGCCTCGTCGGCGGCCTCGACGGCGTCGGCCAGCCCGGGACACGGCACCTCGGTGACGCGCGCTCCGTCGGCGAAGTCACGGATGAGCCCGCGCTGATAGGGGCTGCCGGTGGTGGCGGGGGTGGCCCAGATCGCCACCCGGCCGCCGGCGGCCGCGGCCGGCTTGATCGCCGGCACGGTCCCAATGACGGGGATCAGGGGTTCCAGCGCGGCCCGGAGCGCGGGCAGGGCGTGCACGGAGGCGGTGTTGCAGGCGACGATCAGCGCGTCCGGCCGGTGCGCGGCGGCGGCACGCGCGACGTCGAGCGCCCGCCCGGTGAGGTCCTGCGGGGTACGCGGACCCCAGGGCATCCCGTCGGGGTCGCACGACAGCACGAGCTCGGCGTCCGGCCGCAGCCGCCGCAGCTCGGCGGCCGCCGCGAGGAGGCCGATACCGGAGTCCATGAGGGCGATCTTCACTTGGTCACCTTAATCGATGCCCGCCCCCGGACCGGGTCACGGCGGACCCGCGGCTCCCGGTGCGCCGGGCCGAAGGGCCGCCCGTCCCCCGTCGTCGCGCGCCCCGGATCCGTCAAGGTTCCCGACGGGGAACGGTGTTCCGCCCCGCCAGATCCCGCCCGGCGCGGGACACTGCGGGGATGGGTCTCCTCCTCGTCGCCGCTTGCGTCTCGCTCGCCGTCTGGCTCTGGCTCACCCTCGGACAGGGCATGTTCTGGCGGACGGACACCCGGCTGCCTCCCCGGCACGCTCCCGCCCACTGGCCGTCCGTCGCGATCGTCGTCCCCGCCCGGGACGAGGCCGCGGTCCTCCCGCGGAGCCTGCCCTCGCTGCTCGCGCAGGACTATCCCGGCGAGGCCCGGGTCGTCCTGGTCGACGACGGGAGTACGGACGGGACCGCCGCCCTCGCCCGCCGGCTCGCCCGCACCCACCTCGGGCTCCCCCTCACCATCGTCGCCCCCGGCGATCCCGACCCCGGCTGGACCGGCAAGCTCTGGGCCCTGCGCCACGGCATCGCCCACGTCCTCGCCCCGCCCGCCACCACGGCCTCCGCCCCCGCCACACCCCGGGGCGCCCGGCGCGGCCCGTGCGTCCAGGACGGCCCGACCATCCCCGCCTATCTCCTCCTGACCGACGCCGACATCGCCCACGAGCCCGACAGCCTGCGCGAGCTGGTCGCCGCGGCGACGGCGGCGGACCTCGACCTCGTCTCCCAGATGGCCCGGCTGCGCGCCGTCAGCGCGTGGGAGCGGCTGATCGTCCCGGCCTTCGTCTACTTCTTCGCCCAGCTCTACCCCTTCCGCTGGATCAACCACCCCGCCGCCCGTACCGCGGCGGCCGCCGGCGGCTGCGTCCTGCTGCGCACCGAGGCCGCGGTACGGGCCGGGGTCCCGGACTCGATCCGCCAGGCCGTCATCGACGACGTCTCCCTGGCCCGCGCGGTCCAGCGCACCGGCGGGCGGATCTGGCTCGGCCTCGCGGAGCGGGTCGACAGCGTGCGCCCGTACGACTCCCTGGGCGAGCTGTGGCGGATGGTCTCGCGCAGCGCGTACGCCCAACTCCGCCATCAGCCCGCGCTGCTGGCCGGGACGGTGGCCGGGCTGGCACTCGTGTACCTCGTGCCGCCGGCCGCGCTCCTCGGCGGCCTGGCCTCCGGCCGGCCCGCCGTCGCCTGGTCGGGCGGCCTGGCCTGGCTGCTGATGGCAGGCACCTACGCGCCGATGCTGCGCTACTACCGCCAGCCCCTCGCGCTCGCTCCGCTTCTTCCGTTCACGGCGCTCCTCTACCTCCTGATGACGCTCGATTCGGCCGTGCAGCACTACCGCGGACGCGGGGCGTCATGGAAGGGCCGTACCTATGCCCGTCCCAGTGACGCCTGAAACCGGTCGTCGCCACCCGAAACCACGGCAACCCAGGTCACCGCATCGTGACGCTCCGTCAGCGTGAAGCCGGTGCGGCACCGGACCACCACCGACAAGCCACCGTCCGCACACCGGTGCAACACCCAACTGGCGAGTACGAGTAGGCGCAAGACGGGGCGGATGTGGCGAATCGTGCACGTGAACGGGAAGTGAAAGCTGTGGCCCTGACCTGGGAATATGCAGGTCAGGGCGGTGTTGGCGGCCCCTCGCTATGGACCCGGTGAAGTCGTGGGCTTAACTTAGGTCCATGACCTCCCCCCGCTCCACTTATGGCGGCGGTTACTACTCCGCGCCCTCCTTCCCGGACACCCCCATCTACGACTCCCTCGTCGCCGAACGCGGCACCCCGCAGATCGCTCCGATCCGCGTCCCGGCCGCCTACGAGTCCCCGAGTTCCGGCTACTCGAGCGGTGGGTACCTCCCGGCCCTCGCGTCCTCGCTGCCGGCCCTGCCGGCCGCGCTGCCGCCCGCCCTGTCCCAGCAGCACGCCCCGGCGTACGGGTACCAGTACCAGCAGCAGTCCGGCCCGCAGCAGATGCACCAGCAGCCGCAGCAGCCGATGCCCCTGCAGCAGGCGCCCGCCCCCTACATCCCGCAGCAGCAGTTCGCGGGCCGTACGGGATACGTCCCGCAGCCCCAGCCGCAGCAGCCCCGGCCGGCCGCCACGGCCACCGGCTACGAGGCCATGCGTCCGATGCCGCCCCGGCCGATGCAGGCGCAGCCCGCTCCCGTACCGGCCGCCTCGTACGAGGACCCGTACGGGCGCCCGTACCAGCAGCAGGGGCGGGGCTACTAGCCCGGTCCGTTCCGTCGAGGTCGTCGCGGAGGTCCCGGGGGCGGATGGCAGGATGCCCCCATGTCGAATTTGCACGTCCAAGCGCTCCACGTCCATCCCGTCAAGTCGCTGGCGGGAACGGCTCCCGGCGAGGTGGCCGTGGAACCTTGGGGTCTGGCCGCCGACCGCCGCTGGGCGGTGGTGGACAGCGAGGGCACGGTCATCACCCAACGCCAGCAGCCGAGGCTGGCCTTGGCGAGCGCCCGTCCGCTGGGGGGCGGCGGGGTCTCGCTGTCGGCGCCGGGCATGGCGGACCTGACGGTGGACGTACCGGAGCCGGGTCCGCTGGAACCGGTGGTGCTGTTCGGGAAGAAGATCGAGACCGTCGTCGCGGCGCGGGCCGCGGCCGACTGGTTCAGCGCGTACCTCGGAGTTCCGGCGCGCATGGTGCACATGGACGACCCGGTCGTGCGCCGGCCGGTCGATCCGGACTACGCGCTGCCCGGCGAGACCGTGAGCCTCGCCGACGCCTATCCCCTGCTGATCGCCACCCTCGCGTCCTTGGACGCGCTCAACTCGCTGATCGCCCAGGGGGACCACCCGGGCGAGGGCCCCCTCCCGATGAACCGCTTCCGCCCGAACGTGGTGGTGTCCGGGGCCGGGGCGTGGGACGAGGACGGCTGGCGGCGCATCGCGATCGGCGACGCCGAGTTCCGCGGGGCGCGCGAATGCGGTCGCTGCATCGTCACGACCACCGACCAGGAGACGGCGGAGCGGGGCAAGGAGCCGCTGATGACCCTGGGCAAGCACCGGCGGATCGGGAAGTCGCTGGCGTTCGGGCGGCAGCTGGTACCGGTGCGGCTGGGCACGATCCGGGTCGGCGACGAGGTCCGCGTCCTGGAATGAGGGCGGGTCCCCGGGACCGCGGTGCGGCGGAACGGGTGGCGGAACGACACGTTCGGGGGGCTCTGCGCCGTCCATGGAACCAACAGGCCCGACCTGCCCGTTGGATCACTCGAGACGGACGAGGACGGCACGAGGCGGGCACGAAGGGAGCGTGCGAGGCTCGGCCTCGTTCATGACCCGCACCGGCCGTGCACCGGGCGCGCACCGGATCGGGTGACACACGTCTCCCGGGTCCCGCCCTGCGCGTCGTCGGGGCATGCGGGAGGCTGGTGCGGCAGGCAGACGGAGACTGGCACAAGTTGGGGGAGCCGGACCGTGCGGACAGCATTGGGTGTGTGGCGCTGGCGGCGCAATCCGCTGCGCCGGCCGACGGATCTCTTCGAGGCATGGGTGGCGTTCGCCGCGCTGCTGTGCGTCCTGCTGGTGGCTCCGGCCCTCGGCTGCGCCGCCGGCCTGCGGGTGGACGGCACGCTGCAGCGGGCCGCGCGCGAACAGCGGCAGGAGCGGTACCTCGTACCGGCGGTGGTGGTCCGGCCGACCCCGGAACCCGTCGTGGGCGCGGACGCCGATCCGGCGACGCAGCGGCAGAGCCCGCAGCGTTCGCGGATCGTCGCCTCGTGGACCGCGCCGGACGGCAGCAGCCACCAGGGCACGGTGCCGGCCGCGGAGGAACCGCCGCGGCCCGGCGACCGGTTCCGGATATGGACGGACACGCACGGCCGGCTGGTCGGGCAGCCCCTCGACCCGTCCGCCGCGAGCGTCCACGCGGGCTTGGCCGGCCTGGCCGCCGCCCTCGGCATCGCCGCGCTGGTGGAGACGGTCCGCCGCCTGGTCGTACGAAGGCTCATGCATCGGCGGTACATACGACTGGACCGCGCGTGGGCCGCGGCGGGACCCGACTGGGGTCGTACGGGCACGGGCAGCTGACCTGGCAACTCACCGGCCCCGCGCGCGCTACGGTGGAGCGGCCGCAGCCGTCGCTGCGGCCACGGCGATCCCTCCGGCAGCACGGGCACGCGGCAAGCGAGCCCGCGGGCGCCGGGGACCGACGCGGCACACGCGCACGTGAACACGCGAACACGAGGGTGGGGGCACGACAGCACCATGGCTCAGGGCACGGTCCAGGTGACGCACGGCAGTACTTCGCGGTGGCGGCGCCGCTCCGGTGAATACGCGACGCTGACCGCCGCGCTGGCCGTGGCGGGCGACGGGGACGTCCTGTCCATCGCCCCCGGCACCTACCGGGAGAACCTGGTCCTCCACCACGCCGTGACCCTGCGCGGGCCCGAGGGCGCCGTGGGGTCCGTGCGCATCGCCCCGCCCGACGGGGTCGCGCTGACCGTCCGCGCCTCGGCCGTCGTCCAGGACCTGTACCTGGAGGGCCAGGACCGGGCGGCGCCCGCGCTGCTCGTCGAGGACGGCTCCCCCGAGCTCACGGACCTCCGCGTCAGCACCCGCTCGGCGGCCGGGATCGAGGTCCGCGGCGCCGGGGCGCGTCCGCTGGTCCGCCGGTGCACGGTGGAGAACCCGGCCGGGGTCGGGATCGCCGTACTCGACGGCGGCGGCGGGGTGTTCGAGGAGTGCGAGGTCGTGGCCGCCGGACAGGCCGGGATCTCGGTGCGCGGCGGTGGCCGCCCCCGGCTGGAGCGCTGCCGGATCCATCACGCCACGGGCGCGGGCATCGGGGTGACCGGCGAGGGCTCGGGTCTGGAGGCCCTGGGCTGCGAGGTGTACGAGATCAAGGGCGCCGGGGTGCAGGTCGCGGCGCGCGCCACCGCGGTGCTCACCGACTGCGCGGTCCACCGCACCTCGGCCGACGGGGTCACCCTCGACACGGACGCCGTGCTCACCCTCGCCGGCTGCGACATCCACGACATCCCCGAGAACGCCGTGGACCTGCGCTCCCGGTCCGTGCTGACGCTCAGCCGCACGACCGTGCGCCGCTTCGGGCGCAACGGCCTGTCGGTATGGGATCCGGGCACCCGGGTCGTCGCCGACTCCTGCGAGATCCACGACAGTACGGGCGACTATCCCGCCGTCTGGATCAGTGACGGCGCGAGCGCCTCGCTGGACTCCTGCCGGGTGCACGACGTGCCGGACGCGCTGTTCGTACTGGACCGGGGTTCCCGGGCGGACGTCGTGGACAGCGACCTCTCCCAGGTCCGCAACACCGCGGTCTCGGTGAGCGACGGGGCGACGGCCCAACTGGACGACTGCCGGATCCGCGAGGCGGCGACCGGCGCGTGGTTCCGCGACCACGGCAGCGGCGGCACCCTCGCCAACTGCTCCATCGACTCCGTCCAGACGGGGGTGATCGTCACCAAGGGCGCGGATCCCGTACTGGAGCGGTGCACGGTCACCTCGCCCGCCGAGGCCGGGTTCTACGTGTCGGCCGGGGGCCGCGGCACGTTCACGGCGTGCCGGGTCACGGGCAGCGCCGGCTTCGGTTTCCACGTCATCGACGGCTGCCGCACCACGCTGAACCGCTGCCACACCGAGCGCAGCGCGCGCGGGGGCTACGAGTTCGCGGAGGACGGCCCGGTCGCCGAGGACTGCACGAGCGACGAGTCGGGGCCGCGGCTCGCCGCCCACTCGGCTTCGGGGGCCGTGGCGGCCGGGGAACGCGCGGGGATCCGTACGGTCTCGGCCGCGCAGAGCCCCGTGGCGGCACGGCCGGCGACCGGTCCGGTACCGACGCAGCGGCCGGCCGACGAGGCGGACCCGGCCGCCGGGGGGCCCGCGGCGGGACGCGGCTCGGGCGAGGTGCTGGGCCAGCTCGACGCGCTGGTGGGGCTGGACAGCGTCAAGCGCGAGGTCCGCGCGCTCACCGACATGATCGAGGTGGGCCGGCGGCGGCAGCGGGCGGGCCTGAAGGCGGCCTCGGTCCGCCGCCACCTCGTCTTCACCGGCTCCCCCGGCACCGGAAAGACCACGGTGGCCCGGCTCTACGGCGAGATCCTGGCCTCCCTCGGGGTGCTGGAGCGCGGCCACCTGGTGGAGGTGTCACGGGTGGACCTGGTCGGCGAACACATCGGGTCCACGGCGATCCGCACCCAGGAGGCCTTCGACCGGGCGCGGGGCGGGGTGCTGTTCATCGACGAGGCGTACGCGCTGGCGCCCGAGGACTCGGGCCGCGACTTCGGACGTGAGGCGATCGACACGCTGGTGAAGCTGATGGAGGACCACCGGGACGCGGTGGTGGTGATCGTCGCCGGATACACGGCGGAGATGGACCGCTTCCTGACGGTCAACCCGGGGGTGGCCTCGCGCTTCTCCCGGACCATCACCTTCGGGGACTACGGGCCGCAGGAACTGCTGCGGATCGTGGAGCAGCAGACCGAGGAGCACGAGTACCGGCTCGGCGAGAAGACCGCCGAGGCGCTGCTGACGTACTTCACCGACCTCCCGAAGGGTCCGGCCTTCGGCAACGGCCGCACCGCCCGCCAGACCTTCGAGTCGATGGTCGAGCGGCACGCGGGGCGGGTGGCGCAGCTGTCGGAACCGAGCACGGACGATCTCACCCTGTTGTTCCCGCAGGACCTGCCGGCGATTCCGGTGACGGCCGTGGTGCCGGGGGCGCCGACGCCGGCGCCAACGGCCTGACCGGGCGTCCCGGCGTCCCCGGTGGCCGGCTGCCGGCCTCCGGGACGCCGTCCCGCCGTCACGCCTTCCCTCCGTCACAGGTCCCGGCGCATGCACACCCGGGGCCAGCGGGCGAGGCCGTGTACGGCTTCCCGGTCACGGATCTCGCGCAGCCCGGGTCCGAGTCCGCTCTCCGCGAGGGTCCGGAAGCCGCAGCGGGCGTAGTACGGAGCGTTCCACGGGACGTCCACGAAGGTGGTGAGGGTCAGCGCGGGGGCGCCCTGCTCCGTGGCCCGCTGGGCCACGTGTTCCAGCAAGGACCGCCCGATGCCGCGGCGCGCACGGTCCGGATGCACGGACACCTGCTCGATGTGGAGGTTCCCGTCGACCCGGTCGGCGAGCAGGTACCCGACCGGGGTTCCCCTCCCGTCGGCCGCGACCCAGGCCAGTCCGGCCCCGCGGTAGCCGAGGAGTTCCTCCAGCGGGAGCGGTTCGTCGTCGGCGATCTCCGGCATGCCGATGGCCCGGAAACACTCCCCGGCGGCCCTCTCGATGTCCTGGAGGAGGGGCATTTCGTCGATGTGCGCTGCTCTGATCAGCATGCACGGCATTGTCCCGCCCGGGGCGTGCGCGCGGAACGGGTTCACCACCCCGCGGCGGACATCTGACGGTCCGCCAGCTACAGTGGCAGCCCGCCCGCAGCCGTCCGCAGCCCGGTCGCGGCCCGGTCGCGGCCGCCCGACGCCTCCCGCAGCGGCCGGAGGCGTCCGGTCGCCCAACGAATCCAGGGAGCAACGCCATGGCTCGTCGACTCCGCCCCGTGGGGATGGACTTCACCGAAGACGCCCCGATACGCCTGGTCTTCACGGCGAGGACCGTGTCGGCTCCCGGCGCCGTGTACCGGGCGCTGGCCGAGGAGGTCGAGGGCTGGCCCCGCTGGTTCAGGGCCGTCACCCTGGCCCGGCCCACGCACGGCGGCGCCGGGCGCGAGATCAAGCTCATGGGCGGGGTCCGCTTCCAGGAGACGATCATGGCGGCGGATCCGGAGCAACGCTACGCGTACCGGGTCGACGAGGCCAACGTCCCCGGCGTCCGGGCCCTGCTGGAGGAGTGGCGGCTCACCCCCTCCGGCTCCGGCACCCACGTCCGCTGGACCTTCGCGGCCGACGGCCCGGCCCCCGTCCGTCTCGCCCTCGCCGCCGCGCGCCCGGGCCTGGGCCATTCCTTCCGCTCCGCGGTCCGCGCCCTGGACCGGCGGCTGACGGCCCGACGCGGCGCGGATCAGTAGGAGCCCTCCGGCCGTCGCCCGACGGTCAGGTCGACCGCCGGGTGCGATGCGGCCAGGTCCCCGTAGCCACCGGCCGTCCACACCCGGACACGGAACTCCTGGAGGGTCAGGGCGGCCGGCTCACCCTCGAAGTGCACCCTGGCGCACCGCCCGCAGTACCAGCCCCGGATCCAGAGCCGCTCGGCGGCGGCGAGGCCGGGATCCGTCCGTGCGCGGTAGGCCTTCCCGTCGCGGCGAACCCGGACGAGGAGGACGACCGCGGCCACCAGCGCGGCGGCCGAGATCACGCCGAGGAAGAAGAGACCGGACTGCGGTCCGGGGGCGGCCCCCTCGTCCCATCCCGGCGACGGATACCGCGGCCGGGATTCCCGCGCGCTCCCGTCGAACCAGTGGCCGGCCAGCGCCCCGCCCAGGAACGTGCCGACCGCCACGAACACCAGGAGCAGGCCCAGACATCCCCGTCCCTGGACCGACGGCGCGGGCGGGACCGGCGCCAGTGCCGTGGCGAGGCGCGAGACCACCTCCCGGGTCACGGTCCGCCGCTCGGCGCCGGCGCCGGTGTCCTCGCGGACGTGCCGGTGCCCCTCCAGGAACACCGCCTGCACCGCCCGCACTTCGTCGGACCGGACGCAGTGGGGACACGCGCGCGACAGCCCGGGACCCGCGTCCTCTTCCCCGTCCCCGCCCGTGCGCCCGTGCCCGACGCCGCCCCCGTGCCCGTGCACGCCTGCGCCCCCGTGCCCGCTCGCGCCGTCGTCCGCCGCCGGAGTGCCCGGGGCGGGCGAGCGGGGCTGAGCCCGCGTCCGCGCGTCCCGCTCCGGCCTGTCGTATCCGATGCCCGCCATGCTTCCCCCCGAGGCTCCGCGTGATCGAAGTCCGCACAGCCTAGGCAGTCGCCGCCGCCGCGCCCACCGGGTCGTGCCACGGCTTCGTCACGGATCGGATCGCGGGATGCCGGACGGCCGGGTCGCCGCGGCGACGGCCCGAGGAGGCGGTCAGGCGCGGGGCTCGCGCCACTCCCCGGTCGCCAGCAGGGTCTCGAGGGTCTGCGCGTACGGGGCGATGTCGAGGCCCTGGGCCGCCAGCCACTCGTCGGAGTAGTACTTGTCGAGGTAGCGGTCGCCGGAGTCGCAGAGCAGGGTGACCACACTGCCCGTACGGCCCTCCGCGACCATCTCTGAGATGATCTTCAGCGCGCTCCAGACGCCCGTACCGGTGGAACCGCCCGCCTTGCGTCCGATCGCCGCCTCCAGCGCGCGGCAGGCGGCGACGCTCGCCGCGTCCGGGACCCGCATCATCCGGTCGATGGCGCCGGGCACGAAGCTCGGCTCCATGCGGGGCCGCCCGATGCCCTCGATGCGCGATCCGCAGTCGCTGCTCGCGTGCGGGTCGTGGTTCGTCCAGCCGTCGAAGAAGCAGGAGTTCTCCGGGTCCGGGACGCAGACGCGGGTGTCGTGCTGCAGGTAGTGCACGTAGCGCGCGATGGTCGCGGAGGTGCCGCCGGTGCCCGCGGTGGCCACGATCCACGCGGGCTCGGGGTACCGCTCCAGGCGCAGCTGCTGGTAGATCGATTCTGCGATGTTGTTGTTGCCGCGCCAGTCGGTCGCGCGCTCCGCGTACGTGAACTGGTCCATGTAGTGCCCGCCGGTGCGCGCCGCGAGCTCGGCCGACTCCTCGTACATCTTCATCGAGTCGTCGACGAAGTGGCACGCGCCGCCGTGGAACTCGATGAGCCGGCACTTCTCCGGGCTCGTCGTACGCGGCATGACCGCGATGAACGGGACGCCGATCAGCTTGGCGAAGTACGCCTCCGAGACGGCGGTGGACCCGGACGACGCCTCGATGACGGGACGGCCCGGGCGGATCCAGCCGTTGCAGAGGGCGTAGAGGAACAGGGAGCGGGCGAGCCGGTGCTTGAGGGAGCCGGTCGGGTGGGTGGACTCGTCCTTGAGGTAGAGGTCGATGCCCCAGGCTTCGGGGAGCGGGAAGCGCAGCAGGTGGGTGTCGGCGGAGCGGTTGGCGTCCGCCTGCACCTTGCGGACGGCCTCCTTCAGCCAGGCGCGGTAGTCCACGTCGCTGCGGTCGACGTCGATGGTCGTGGCCGTCGTGCCCGTGCTGCTCATGCGCCGTGCTCCTTCGTACTTCCTGAGGTCCCGAGTGCTCACGGGTGCGCGTATCCCTGCTCCCGCTTTCGCAATGTACCCCCCTCACCTGCACAAACAGTCACTTTGGGTATCCATGCGGATCCCTTTCGCTCGCTTTCGGTTGCACACCGGGCCACAGTGGGTGACCCTGGGGAGGCGTCACCGAGGGTGCAGCACCCGTAACACTGATGTCGGGGAGTCGCAGCCGTGATCAGTCATTCCCGCAGGCACTGCGTGGTCGAACTGCAGGCCCTGCCCTTGCGGATCGGACAGATCCGCCGAATCGTTTCAGCGCAACTGCGCCACTGGCAGCTCGATCCGCTCATAGACCGGGCTGCGCTCGGCGTGACGGAACTGCTCAGCAACGTCCACCGCCATGCGCAGCCGGACAAGACCTGCACGGTCGAGATCGAGCTCCGCCTCGGCCGGCTGACCGTGTCCGTCTACGACAGCGACCCCCGCCTCCCGGTCCTCCGGGCGGCCGCGGGGGCCGCATGGTCCGCCGGAGCCGCCGACGCGGCCGAGGTCGACACCGCCGGGACTGCCGCCACGGGCCGCCCGGGCGGCCCCGTCGAAGCCTTCGAAGCCGACGGGACCGACGGGACCGACCCGACCGACTTCCTGGAGACCTCGGGGCGCGGCCTCGCGCTCGTGGAGGCCCTCAGCGAGGCGTGGGGGGCGCGGCACCGGCCCGACAGTCCGGGCAAGGTGGTGTGGTTCTCCCTGCGCGCCGCGCCGGGTCCGGCCGCGCCGCACCATCCGGTGCTCCTGGGCAAGACCAAGCCGGTACGAGGCCCCGCGCGGCCGGTAGCGGCCGCCGTTCCCCCCGAACCGGTCTCCGCCGGCCTGTCGGTGACGGCCTCGGCCGGCGCCCGGCCCGGGTAGGTTTCCGGCCGCCGGGTCCCGCGGGACGGCGTCAGGCCGCCGCGCCCCGGGCCCCGTCAGACCGCCGCGCCCAGGGCCCCGAGGGGGTCGTCCAGCACCGGCTGCCACGCCAGCTCGGCGGCTCCGACCAGGCTGTTGTGGTCGAGCGTGCAGGGCAGGATCGGCACGCCTCCGCTGCGCCCCCACAGGCTGCGGTCCGCGACCACCGCGCGCAGCCGCTCGGGGTCGGCGTGAAGCAGTTCCCGGTGGAGGCCGCCGAGGATGATCCGATCCGGGTTCAGGATGTTCACCAGGCCGGCGAGGCCGAGGCCGAGCCGGTCGATGAGCTCTTCCGTGGCCGCCCGCACGCCGGGATCCGCGTGCTCCTCGCGCAGCAGGTCCCGGGCCTGCTGGAGCAGCGACACCTCCGGTCCGGGCGTGCGCCCGGCGGCGGTGAGGAACGCCAGCGGGTCGGCCTCCACGTCGAGACAGCCACGGCTGCCGCAGTAGCAGGCGCGCCCCTCGGGATTGACGGTGAGGTGGCCGACTTCCAGGGCCAGGCCCGAACTCCCGCTGTGCAGGCGGCCGTCGAGGACGAGCGCCCCGCCGACCCCGCGGTGGCCGGTAGCCACGCACAGCAGGTGCTGGGCCCCCCGGCCGGCGCCGTGCCGGTGCTCGGCGAGCGCGGCGAGGTTGACGTCGTTGCCGGTCAGCGCCGGGCCGTCGATGCCGGCGGCCTTCACGCACGCGGCGAAGACGTCCCGTACGGGCGAGCCGGCCGGCCAGGCCAGGTGCAGCGGGTTCAGCGCCGTACCCTCCGGCTCCGCCACCGCCGAGGGCACCGCGAGCCCCGCGCCGATGCAGCGCCGGCCGGTCTGCGCGAGCAGCTCGGCGCCGGCTTCGACCACCGCGCCGAGCACCTGTGCCGGGTCCGCGGAGACGGGCACCCTTCCGGGGGCGGTGGCCACGATCCGGCCGCCGAGGCCGACCAGGGCGGCCCGGAACCCGTCCGAGTGCACCTGCGCGGCCAGCGCCACGGGGCCTTTCTCGTCCACGGAGAGCCGGTGCGAAGGGCGGCCCTGGGCGCCTCCGGCCCCGCCGGGGCGGGAGTCGACGCGGATCAGACCGAGCGCCTCCAGCTCGGCGGCGACGGCTCCGGCGGTCGCGCGGGTGACCCCGAGCTCCGCCGTCAGGACCGCGCGGGTCGGGGCCCGGCCGGTGTGGACGAGCTCCAGCGCGGGTCCGAGGGCGCCGCGGCCCCGTTCCAGTTTGGTCCGCGCGGAGCCGACGGGCGCGGCCGGCACCGAGGGCTCGGACACCGCCGAGGGCTCGGACACCGCCGGCAGGGCCGGCTCCGCGGACGCGGCGGCCCCGGTCGCGCCAAGCCCGGTCGCGGCGGTCGCGGGCACCCCTTGGGTCTCGTCGGCCTTCCCGGTACCGGCGGACACCGTGGTCACATCCCCCACCCGCGGCGGGGCCCCGTTGCCGTTCATGACAGCGATCCTCGCACGGCCGGAGCGCCGCGAACGCCGTCCGCTAGCCGAGCCCGCCGACCCGGAGGGTGATGTTCAGCCGCCCGGTCAGCCCCAGGCCGGGCGGAGCGGTGCCGGGCAGGACCTTCGGCACCCCGTGGTAGGCCCGTCGGACCGGTCCGCCGAAGACGAACAGATCCCCGCTGCGCAGCTCGACGTCCTGGTACGGACGCCCGCGCGCATCGGTGTTGCCGAAGCGGAACAGGCACGCGTCACCCAGGCTGAGCGAGACGACGGGGGCCGGGGAGCGCTCCTCGGCATCGCGGTGCATGCCCATGCGGGAGTCGCCGTCGTAGAAGTTGATCAGGGCGATGTCGTACGCGCCGTCGAGACCCGGAAGATCCCGGGGATCACGCGGATCCCACCCGTCCCCCGCGTCGCGCCGGACCTGCCCGTCCCGGCCGTACGGCCGGGCCTGCCCGTTCTCCCCGTACTGCCCGTACTGCCCGTTCTCCCCGTACTGCCCGTCCTCCAGCCCGTAGGCGGCGGTCACCGCTTCCCTCCCCAGCCGCGCGAGCCAGCCGGGCATCGGTTTGACCGGCGCCCCGTCCCCGTCCACGGCGGTGGGCGCGTACGCGTACGGATACCAGTGCCGGCCCAGGCACACCTGCCGGGCGGTCATCGTCCCGCCGCCGGGTGTCCGCACGGTGCGCAGCCCGGCCGGTGGTCTGGCCCATGCGCGGCAGGCGTCGAGCAACTCCCGCTGCCGCGAGGGGTCGAGCCAGTCGGGCACGTGTACGGCGCCGGGAACGATCTCGGTGCGCTCGCGCGGGAAGAACCCGCGCGGGAAGAGTTCGCCATCCATGCCTTCCATTGTCCGTCCCGGCTGGCAGACTCCGGGCATGGAGATCACGGAGTATGTGAAGACCCTTGCCCGCGAGGGCGAACTGCTCGCCGACGCCGCCGAACGGGCCGGTACCGACGCCCCCGTGGTCACGTGTCCCGAATGGCGGATCGCCGATCTGTTGCTGCACACGGGTTCGGTGCACCGCTGGGCGGCCGGATACGTCGCGGACGGACTGGTGGGGCCGGCCCCCTTCCCGCAGGCGCCCGAGCTGGCGGGCGCGGAGTTGCTCGCCTGGTTCCGCGAGGGCCACGCGGCGCTGGTGCGCGTTCTGACCGAGGCCCCGGCGGATGTGGAGTGCTGGACCTTCCTGCCGACGGCTCCGCCGTCTCCGTCGGCGTTCTGGGCGCGGCGCCAGGCCCACGAGACCACCGTGCACCGGATGGACGCGGAGTCGGCGCTCGGCATGGAATTCGGCGCGGTGGAGCCGGAGTTCGCGACCGACGGCGTGGACGAGCTGCTGACCGGATTCCACGCGCGGCCCAAGAGCCGGGTACGGACCGCCGAGCCCCGGGTCCTGCGGGTGCGCGCTGCCGACACGGGTGCGGTGTGGACCGTGAACCTGTCGGCGGAACCGCCGCGCACCGTGCGCGGCGACGCGGACGGTGCGCCGGCCGACTGCACGCTCACGGGCGAGGCCTCCTGGCTCTACACGGCGCTGTGGAACCGCCTGCCGCTCACCGGTCCCGGCGTGACGGGCGACGCGGAGCTGGTCCGCCTGTGGACGGCCACGGCCGGCATCTGACCTCCGGGGAGCCGCCGCCGGTGAGACACACGTCCTTGTGGTGGCCCCCAGGCCCGGTGACACTGGTGGCATGGGGCGACGCAGCCAGGCGGACCGGGACGCGGTCACCATCGAGATCGCTTACGCGTTCATCAGCGGCGGCTTCGCTGCGGCCCTCGCCTTCGCGGCGGTCTACGGACCGGCCGTGGCCTTCGGTCTCTCCCCCGCCACCACCCACGCCGTGGCGGTCGCGGGCGGCGTCCTGGCCGGGGTCACGTTCCTTTCGCGGGTCGCCCACGTCCTGTGGCGCCACGCCCGCCGGACGGAGAACGCTGACCGACCGCCTGCGCCGTAAGGTTTCGCCTCAGCCGAGGGAGGACGCGTACGCGGTCTGCGCGCGGTACCTCCAACTGGGCTGCGCGTTCCAGGGGTTCGGCATCTCCGCACTGGTGGCGTACGCGTAGCCCGCGCCGCGCTCGAAGGCGGTGCGCAGCGTGGCACGCATCGCGGAGGCATCCGGGACGTCGTGGACCAGATGCCAGAACGCGGTCCCGCTCGGGTCGAGTTCGGTGCCCGCGCGGTATCCGGTGAGGTCGTTGAACACGTTGCCGCCGAGCCAGCCGCCGCCCGTGTACGCCGCGTACGTGTCCTCGTAGGTGACGAAGATGTCGGCGGTCCGGTGGCCGGGCTCCAGGTAGCAGTCCGCGATGGCCGTGCCCGGGTTGTTGACCACCAGGTCCGGGGCGTCACCCTCACCCTCCGGGGCGACGGCCTCCATGGTGTCCTGGACGTAGCGGCGCAGGGCCGCGTAGTGATCGCGGACGGCATTGGCCGGGCCGCAGTCGCGGCTGACGACGTCGAAGAAGATCCCGTCCACGTGCAGGCGGCCGTCGCCGGTCTTCAGATAGTTGTCCACCGAGGCCTCGACCTCGGCGAGGGGGCGGTTGCCGTGGTCGGTGTGGACATAGCCGAGCACCTTGGTCTTCTCGCCGGTGGAGGTGGTGCCGGAGCGCAGGGCGTCGGCGCGGGCCCGCCAGCGGGCGTCGAACGGGGAGTCGCCGTTGCCCGGGTTGAGGACGACGACGGAGGCGGCCGGCCCGGTGGCGGTCAGGCCGACGAGCATCGGGTCGTCGGCCCAGACGTACGCGGGAACGGCTACCTCCAGGCCGCGGACGCCCGGCGCCCGGGGCGTCGGGGTCACCGTGGGGGCGACCGGGGCGCCGGGAGCGGAGGCCGCCGAGGCCGGGCCCGACGTCGCCGAGGCGGTGACGGCGGGTGCCGGCGCGGCCAGTAACGCGGTGGCGAGGACGGCGTAGAGGGCCTTCGCGGCGCGGGTCATGACTGCTCCTCGGGCTGCGGCAGGGAGGTGGACCCGAGGAACACTAAACGCGCGGCCGCCCGCGGCACGGCGGAATCCTTCGCTTCGGTGTGAGGAACTGACAAGCGAACTTTCACTGGGGCGGACTCGTTCGCGAGGGGTGTGGCACCGGGTGGGCACTGGGTGAGCACCGGATGGCACCGGGAGGTCGCCCCCGTCGCTGATCACTCACCCGGGCCGGCCGGCGACGTACGGATATCCGCCTCCGGGGGCCCGTACCAGGTCGACTCCGCCGGGTTTGGTCGAACGGGTGATGACGGGACGACTCGCGCCGCTTGACGAGTGGCCGAACGCTTCGACCTGTTCTTCTGGGATCGAACGAGTGCACTCGTGATCGAGTGGACGCGGAGAAACAGAGCCACGGAGGGTACATGCGCAAGCTTCATCAGGCCGTGATCGTCGCGGTCGCGGCGGGGAGTCTGGCCGTCTTGGGCGCGGGAGCCGCCCACGCAGAGGCCGGGAGCGTCCCGGACGGTCGGTCCTACCGCGCCATGCCCTCGGCCGTGTCCTCGGCCGGGCTCCGCACGGCGCAGGCGGTGGGCCAGTCCCACCTCCAGCAGCTGCCTCGCCTCCCGCAACTGCCCGCGCTCCCCCGGCTTCCCCGACTTCCGCGGCTTCCGCATGCCGCCCAGGCGTCGCACGACGCGTACCGCGCGCAGGAAGCCCCCGCGGCCGTCGGCCTGTCGACGGCAGGGCAGGGTTCGTACGCGCCGTACGCCCCCTATGCGCCGTACGCGCTCTACGCGCCGTACGCCACCACCGATTCGGGCACTCCGAACACGCCCAACACCCCGAACACACCCAACAGCAGGCACACCCCGAACACGCCCAATACGCCGAACACCCCGAACACGCCGAACACCCCGGGTGGCGGCAACACGCCGAACACTCCGAACACGCCCAACACTCCCAACACCCCGGGCGGTGGCAACACGCCGAACACCCCCAATACGCCCAACACCCCGAATACGCCCGGCAGCTGACTGCGGTTCGGAAGTCGCCTCGAGGGGAGGCCGAGCCGAGCCAAGTCGAGCCTGCGGTGGCAGATGAGCGTGGGGACGACACTGGTGCAGGCAACGAGCCCTCGGCCTTGCGTGCGGAGCGGCGGTAGAGGCACAGGCCATCGGCGAGCCGGCGCCCCGGCTACCCGGGCCATGGCGCCGACGATCCGTCGATGTCGCCCCGCAGCAGTGAAGGCTCGGCGGCTCTGCGGGCCCTACGCCGGATGATGCCGAGGGCAAGGGGCCCCAGCGCCTGACTGTCCTGCGGACCGGCCCCCGAGATTCCGACGGACAGGGCCCGACCGGTCCGCTCCGCCCTCACCTAGACCTTCGAAGCGTGCCCCGCACAGCCCGACGTGGCCGCGAACCCGGCCGCGGCCAAATCCTCCCGCTCACCACCCCGGCGTCGGTCACCACCCCGGCGCCGATCATCGCGCTGAGCCCGAGACGGAGCCTCAGGCACCGCCCGCCGAATCAACCCCCATAACTCACCCGGCACCCCTTCCCACGAAACGCCGGCTGACCGAACTACCCCCATGAGACGGCCTATGGGCACGCCCGGGATATCCGGCCTCAGGGCACGCGGCGGCGCCGCGCAGTGATGTCACTGCGCGGCGCCGTCATGTTCATGAGTGCGCATCATGCGGGGGTGTTCGGGGTGTTGGGGGTGTTCGGGGTGTTGTTACCGGCACCGCCCGGAGTGTTCGGGGTGTTGGGGGTGTTCGGGGTGTTGTTACCAGCACCGCCCGGAGTGTTCGGGGTGTTGGGGGTGTTCGGGGTGTTGTTACCAGCACCGCCCGGGGTGTTCGGGGTGTTGGGGGTGTTCGGGGCGTTGTTACCAGCACCGCCCGGAGTGTTCGGGGTGTTGGGAGTGTTAGGCGTGTTGTTACCGGCACCACCCGGAGTGTTCGGGGTGTTCGGAGTGTTAGGCGTGTTGTTACCGGCACCACCCGGAGTGTTCGGAGTATTCGGGGTGTTAGGCGTGTGGTTCTGGCAGTTCTTGTGCTTGTTGCACGACTTGTGCGTGACGTGCTGGGCCACCTGCACCGCCGACTGCGACGACTGAGGAGCGGAGGCAGCCATTGCAGTGGCCGGGAGCGCCATGCCACCTGCGAGGGCTACGGTAGCTGCGGCCATCATCGCCTTGCGGGAAATCTTGAACATGGTATTTCTCCATTCAGAATCGCGGGGATCTCAGGGGATCCGTCCCGGCACGTTGTTTGTCTTGCGTATCGGCCCTTGCGGTTGCGGTGGCCTGCTTCAAATAGACATGATCAACAGGGACGGCGTCATGTCACAGCATTACGTGGCTTGACACCGGGAATCGATACCGGTAAAAGCACCCACGCCGGGCATTGGCTTGATGGAGTGCCTCCGGAGTAGATCGTGTACGTGCGGTTACCGCTACCGCTTCCGCCCGTCAAGTCCCGAGATGTAGTGCCGTGCGCCGACTGCGTACGGACGGCTTACTGGATCTCCGCCTTCCCTTTCCTCAAAAGGAGATCCCTCATGGGCCGCACTGCGTACAAGCAGCTCTTCACCCTCACGTTTTCGGCGGCACTGATCGGCGGCAGCGCCCTGCTGAACACCGGCGCGCACGCCTCCCCGACGCATTCGTCCGGCGGTGAGACCTCCCTCGCCGCGGCCGCACACGGGAAGGGAGCCGGGGAGAGCACGAGCGGTGTGCCCGCCGCCGTGAAGGACACTCCGGGTTGCATCGCGGGCCAGTCCCTGGCTCCGGGGCCCGCCCCGAGCCCCGGCCTCTCCCCCGCCCCCGCCCCCACCCCCGGCGGCCGCTGAGGCCCCGCCTCCGGCTCCGCGCCCCACTGGCCCCCGTCGGGGCCGGTCAGCGGCCGTCCGGCCGCGTCGGGGCGGGCCTGCGGCGTGATGGCAGCGCGGGGAGGGCCGCCTGCTGCTGTGGGGCGGCGGTCGGCGCCCAAGGCGATCGGAGGCCGCTGACCGAGGCGGAAGCGCAGCCGTCAGGGTGCGCTAACCGGTCGACCGACGGAACGCGCCGAGCCGTGCCTCGCGCCCGTTCGGCCAGCCTTTCCCGTCCTCGCGCGGTCAGAGGAAGCGATCAGAAGGGCGGATTGCTTTGAGGGCCGGGATGAACGCATTCTTCCCGCGAGCGAGCTCCTGGCGCTGGAGCCCGGCTAAGAACTCCTCACGCAACGGGTGGCAGATGAACTGCTGACAGAATGAGGATGGCCTGTTACTCGCCGATGAGGGGAAGCCATGGGTGGCATCGCTCCGAGGGAGCTCATCTTTCTCGCTGACGACGAGGGGAACAGCGTCACCGTCGATGTGCTGGGGGCCGGGCTGGAGGCGGAGATCGTGGTGAGGACACCTTTCGTGTCCGGCCGTATCGACTTGGTCCTGTACGCCTCGAAGCTGGAGAGCTGGGCGGACGCTCTGAACAAGCTCGACGCCGGCGAGGACGTGGCCTGGATGGAAATGAGCAACGGTCCGTCCCTCTTCATCCAGCTCACTGGCGAGCGCGACTGTCCCGAGGTGGTCGTGGAGGACGAGTCGGGGTCCATGGTCACCGTGCGGGTACCGATCGTTCCTCCGGACGACTGGATTGCTGACCATCGGGAACGTCTGCGGCAGGTGATGGATTACTGGATTCCGGCGAAGTCGGCGTAGGGAGCCAGGCCGCCGCCAGCAGATGAGTGCGCAGCCCAGGGTGAGGAAGGCTGCGTGGATCTCATCGCGGACTTCCCAGCGGATCCGCGGGCGGCGGGACCCGTGCAGGTGGGCGAAGGCGTGCTCGACCACCCGGCGTCGGGTGCCGAGTCCGGAGCCGTGTTCGGTGCCGCGCCGCGCGAGGAGCGGCTTCACGCCGAGGTCTCGGACGAGGCGGCGGTACCTGTCGTGGTCGTAGCCACGCTCACTGAGTACGACGTCGCGGCGGCGCCGGGCTCGGCCCCTTGCCCCGGACGGGCGGCACCACCTGAGCAGCGGGATGAGCTGGGTGACGTCGTTGCGATGGCCGCCGGCCGGTCAGGGTGACGGCGAGCGGGATGCCGGTGGCGTCGGTGATCAGATGGCGCTTGCACCCCGCCGGCACCCCGCGGGAACCCGTGGCGGACTCCGACCGGGCAGCATCATCACCCGAACGAGGCACAGCCCCCAGCCGTCGCATCCGCCGTCGCCGCTGACGCCGGCGCCGGTCTGCGGGGAGTCGCCCCGTCGCCGCGTGCCTCCGGCCGTCCCGGAACCCCTCCCCCGGGTCGTCACACGGCGGGCAGTCCCACCCCGTGCGCCAGTTGGTCCGCGGCGTGGGCGAAGAAGGCGTCGCGGTCCTCGACGATCCGGGTGAACTGGCCGAAGAGCTCGAAGGAGACGAGACCGAAGAGCTGCGCCCAGGCGGCGACCAGAGCGGCGGTGACCTCCGGGGGCAGGCCTTCGGCGAACTGACCGGTCATCCGGACGGCTTCGGGGCGCAGTTCCGCGGGGAGTGGCGGGAGGGCGATGCCTCGGCCCGCGTGGGCGGCGCGGGCGATGCCGATGAGGGCGTTGCCTACGCGGGAGGCGGGCTCGATGGTGTCGAGGGGGGCGGTGTAACCGGGTACGGGGGAGCCGTAGATGAGCGCGTACTCGTGCGGGTGCTCCAGCGCCCAGTCGCGAACGGCCCGGCAGACGGCGATCCAGCGGACGCGGGGCGCGGCGGCGAGCGCACGGGCGTCCGCCGCCTCGGCGGCGGCGCCGAGGCTGTTGTAGGCGTCGACGATGAGCGCGGTGAGCAGCTCGTCGCGGCTGGGGAAGTAGCGGTAGAGGGCGGAGGAGACCATGCCCAGCTCGCGGGCGACGGCGCGCAGCGAGAGTTTGGCGGCGCCCTCTGCCGCGAGCGCGCGGCGGGCCTCGTCCTTGATGGCGGCGGTGACTTCGATGCGGGCCCGTTCACGGGCCCCTCGCACGGGGCTCATGGGTGCAGTGTGGCATGCAAGCAGAGCACTGCACGAAATCGGGAGCAGCGATCCATTTAGAGAGCACCGCTCTTGCTTTAGAGCAGCGATCCGGGGACACTGGTCTCAAGCGAGAGCACTGCTCTCCCAATCGCCCTCGGAGGCCGCCATGAACGCGCCCACGCCCTACTACGTCCAGGCCAGCCCGCTCGGCGTGCGCTTCAACGCCCTCTTCGGCAAGCTCGCCCGCCTCGGCATCAGCCTGGCTGGAACGGCTGAACTGTCGGTGCGCGGCCGCACGTCCGGTCAGATGCAGCGGATCCCGGTGAACCCGTACACGCAGGACGGCACGCAGTACCTGGTCTCCGCCCGCGGCCACTCCCAGTGGGTGCGCAACATGCGCGCGGCGGGCGGCGGCGAGCTCCGCGTGGGCCGTTCGGTGCGCACCTTCACCGTCACGGAGATCACCGACCCCGTCGAGCAGGCGGTCGTCCTGCGCGGGTACCTGAAGAAATGGGGCTGGGAGGTCAACCGCTTCTTCAAGGGCGTCACCGTCAAGTCCTCGGAGGCCGAGCTCCAGGCCGCCGCCCCCGACCACCCGGTGTTCCGCCTCACCGTCGCCCGCTGACCGGGCGCGGCCCTCGCCCGCCGACCGGGTCCAGCCCTCGCCCGCGCCCGTCCCGAAGCCCCTCCCGAAGCTTTTTCCCCACCCCCACCCCTCCGGAAGACTCCACCCCCACCCCCACCCCTCCGGAAGACTCCACCCCCGTCCCCACCCCTCCGGAAGGCTCCTCCCTCGCCCCCACTCCTCCGGCCGTCCCGGAAACGCGGAGGCGGCCCCGCCAGGACATCCGGCAGGACCGCCACGCCACGCTCCCCAGGTCCCACGGGCCCCCAGATACCCAGTCCCCGAGGTCCCCAGGCACCCAGGCACCCAGGCACCCAGACCTACGCCCCGCTCGCCCCGCTCGCCCCGCTCCCCCACCGGGGAGCGGGACCCAGCCCCGAGCCGAGTCCCGGGGCCTCCTGGGTCTGGACCTGAGGCGGGCCCGCTCATCAGCCCCTGCGGTCAGGCCCCGGCCCCGTCCTTGCTCCCGCGGCCCTGGCCCTGGCCGTGGCCGTGGCCCCGACCCTGGACCTGACCCTCGACCGAGCCCTGGCCCTCGCCCCCGCTACGGCCCTCGCCCCCGCTCTCGCCCTCGCCCCTGGTCCGCGCCTGCCTGGCGTCGAGCAGGTGCAGCGCCTTGCGCGCCAGCGGGTACGTACGCACCATGTCGGCCAGGGTCATCGAGCCGCGCGTGATCCTCGCGAAGGCCAGCCACGCCGGACGGAAGCCGGTGATCGCCGCGTGCAGAACGCCCGGCCTGGAGAGGAAGACGGTCAGCATCCGCGTGCCGACCCCCATCTCCACGCCCAGCCCGGCCTTGACGGCGAAGGCGTAGTTGAGCGCCTGCCGCCGCGCGTCCACCGCGTCCTGGGACTCGGAGATCTTCACGGCCCATTCCCCGGCGAGCCGCCCCGAGCGCAGCGCGAAGGAGATGCCCTCCCGGGTCCACGGCTCCAGCAGCCCGGCCGCGTCGCCGGCCACCAGGACCCGGCCGCGCGAGAGCGGCGATCCCGGCTTGCGGCAGCGGGTCAAGTGGCCGGAGGAGACGGTCGGTTCGAAACCGGCCAGGCCCATGCGGGCGATGAAGTCGTCCAAGTACCGCTTGGTCGCGGCGCCTTCGCCCTTCGCCGAGATGACCCCGACCGTGAGGGTGTCTCCCTTGGGGAAGACCCAGCCGTAGCTGCCGGGCATCGGGCCCCAGTCGATGAGGACCCGGCCCTTCCAGTCGGCGGCGACCGTGTCCGGGACGGGAATCTCCGCCTCCAGGCCGAGGTCGACCTGATCCATCTCGACGCCGACGTGCGCGCCGATCCGGCTCGCGCTGCCGTCGGCGCCCACCACGGCGCGCGCCAGCACGGTCTCGCCGTCGGCGAGCACCACGGCGACGGTGCGCCGGTCGGGCACGGACGCCCCGTGCTGCTCCACGCGCGACACGGCCGTGCCCGTGCGCACGGTCGCGCCGGCCTTCTCCGCCTCCGCGACCAGCGCCGCGTCGAACTCGGGGCGGTTGATGAGCCCGAACAACATCTGCTTCGAACGGCGCGTCCTGGTGAACTTGCCGTTCAGCGAGAAGGTGACCGCGTGGACGCGGTCCTTGAGGGGCAGCACGAAACCCGGCGGAAGGGCGTCGCGCGAAGGGCCGATGATGCCGCCGCCGCAGGTCTTGTACCTGGGCAGTTCGGCTTTCTCCAGCAGCAGGACCCGTCTGCCGGCACTCGCCGCCGCGTACGCGGCCGAGGATCCGGCCGGCCCGGCCCCGACCACGACCACGTCCCACACCTCGCCGGTCCCCCCGGCCGTCTCCGCGTCGGCCCCCTCGGCGGCCTGCCCTGCTGCCGCGTCGCGTACGTCGCCGCTGTCGCTCTCGTCGCTGCTCACGATGTGCTGCTGCTCCTGATCCTGCGGTTCATGCCTTGCTCCGATGCCGGTGAAATCCTACGGCGCGAGTCGGCCCGCCCCGCTGTGCGAGGATCGGGACTGTCCTTCGCCCCCACCCCGCATGCGCCCACCCCGCGGATGCGGGAGGCGTACACGCGTTCAACGTCGCACCCAAAAGGAGCGTGCCCATGTCTTCGCACCCGATCGCCGAGACCATCGCCTCACTGATGCCCCGCGCCAAGCAGGAGCTGTCGGAGCTGGTGGCTTTCCAGTCGGTGGCGGACTGGGCGCAGTTCCCCAAGAGCGAGAGCGAGGCCGCGGCGAACTGGGTGGCCGACGCGCTGCGCGTCGAGGGTTTCCAGGACGTGGCGCTGCTCGACACCCCCGACGGCACCCAGTCGGTGTACGGGTTCCTGCCCGGCCCGGCGGGCGCGCCGACGGTGCTGCTGTACGCGCACTACGACGTGCAGCCCCCGCTGGACGACGCCGCCTGGATCTCCCCGGCCTTCGAGCTGACCGAGCGGGACGGCCGCTGGTTCGGGCGCGGCGCGGCGGACTGCAAGGGCGGGTTCATCATGCACCTGCTCGCGCTGCGCGCGCTGAAGGCCAACGGCGGTGTGCCGGTGAGCGTCAAGGTCATCGTCGAGGGCTCGGAGGAGCAGGGGACGGGCGGTCTGCAGCAGTACGCGACGGCCCACCCCGACCTGCTCACCGCCGACACCATCGTGATCGGCGACGCGGGCAACTTCCGTACGGGCCTGCCCACGGTGACGGCGACCCTGCGCGGGATGACCCTGCTGAAGGTCAAGGTCGACACCCTGGGCGGCAACCTGCACTCCGGCATGTTCGGCGGAGTGGCCCCCGACGCCCTGGCCGCCCTGATCCAGGTGCTGGCCTCGCTGCGCGCGGCCGACGGTTCGACCACGGTGGACGGGCTGGACTCGGACGCGGTGTGGGAGGGGCTCCAGTACCCGGAGGCCGATTTCCGCGCCGACGCGAAGGTGCTGGACGGGGTCGAGCTGATCGGCGAGGGCACGATCGCGGACCGGCTGTGGGCCCGTCCCGCGGTCACCGTGCTGGGCATCGACTGCCCCCCGGTGGTCGGCGCGACGCCGTCGGTGCACGCGAGCGCGGGCGCCCTGATCAGCCTGCGGGTGCCGCCGGGTGTGGACACCACGGAGGCGATCAAGCTGCTCGAAGCGCACATGGTGACGCACACCCCGTGGAAGGCGCGCCTCGAACTCGAGGTCGTGGGCCAGGGCCAGCCCTTCCAGGCGGACACCGACAGCCCGGCGTACGCATCGATGGCGGAGGCCATGAAGGTGGCGTACCCCGGCCAGGAGATGCAGATCAGCGGCATGGGCGGCTCGATCCCGCTGTGCAACACGCTGACCTCGCTGTACCCGCAGGCGGAGATGCTCCTCATCGGCCTGAGTGAGCCGGAGGCGCAGATCCACGCGGTGAACGAGAGCGTCTCCCCGGAGGAGCTCGAGCGCCTCTCGGTCACCGAGGCCCTGTTCCTCGTCAACTACGCGGCGTCCAAGCGCGCCTGACGGTCCGCTACGAGCGGATCCCGCTCCCGGCGTAACCGTCGCCGGGGGCGGGGTCCGTCCGCGTACGTTCGGATCATGGATCTCGTCGAAGTCGTTCCCGAACACCTCCACATGCTCCGGTTCCCCGTCGGCCAGGCCTACCTCTGGCGTGACGGAGCCGCCCTGACCCTGATCGACGCCGGTCACGCGGGGTCGGCGGCCGCGATCGAGGGGGCGATCCGTTCCCTCGGGCTGCGGCCCGAGCGGCTGGAGCGGATCGTCCTGACCCACGGGCACCCCGACCACATCGGCGCGGCGGGCGAACTCGCCGCCCGCTGGGGCGCGCGGGTGCTGGCCCACCGACGGGACGCCGCAGTGATCCGCGGTGAGCAGCCGGTCCCGGAGCCGGTGCTGCTGGACTGGGAACTGCCGCTGTACGAAAGCGCCCTGTCGGCGGTCCCGCAGGCACCGCCGACCCGGGTGGACCGGGAACTGGAGGACGGCGAGGTACTCCCCTTCGGGGACGGCGCCGTCATCGTCCACGCCCCGGGGCACACCCCGGGCAGCATCGGCGTCCATCTCCCCTCGCACGGCGTGCTGTTCACGGGCGACTGCGTCGCCGGCGTCGGCCGGGTGATGCTGGGCGTCTTCAACGTGAACCGAGCCGAAGCCATCGCGGCCTTCGGCCGGCTGGCCGCGCTGTCCCCGTCGGTGGCCTGCTTCGGCCACGGCGACCCCCTCACCTCCGGCACCGCTGCCGCCCTCTTCGCGGCTGCGGAGGAAGCGGCGGCGGCCGAGGCCCAGGCCCAGGCGACCGCACCCGGGCCGCGCCGTACGTCCGCGACGACGGACTGATCCGGGACGGACCGGTCCGGACCCGGGGGAAGGGACCGCGGACCCGGGTGCGCGTCCTCCCCCCGCGGGCCGGCTACGGAACCGCCCGCCCCGCCTCCAGGTAGGCCGCGCGGCCCCGGCCGCGGGCCCTCAGGGCCCCCCGCAGCCGCTCGTACCGCACCTCCGGGAGCAGGCCGGCCGCCTCCTCCTCGGTCACGAAGCGCCACGCCCTCAGCTCCGGGCCGGGCAGCCGCAGCCGCCGGGTCTGCGCCTGCGACAGGCGGCCGCCGTCGAACAGCAGCCGAAGTCCCCCGTACCCCGCCGGCGGCTCCGGCGGCTCCCAGTCCACGACCAGCAGCTCCGGCGGGTGCTCCAGGACGAGTCCGAGCTCCTCCTCAACCTCCCGGACCCCCGCGCACGCGGGCGCCTCGCCCGCCTCGACGACGCCGCCCGGGAACTCCCAACCCGCCTTGTACGTCGGGTCCACCAGCAGGACCCGGTCCGCTTCGTCGAACAGCAGCACCCCGGCCGCCACCGTCTCCCGCGTCGGCTGCGGGGTCTGCACGATGTCGCAGACCCGGGCCGCGTCGGTCCGTACGGCGTCGGCGATCCGCTGCGCCGTCTCCCGCACGGTCAGGGCCCCGTTGTCGACCACGTGCGCGTCGGCCGTCAGCCAGCCCAGCGCGTGCTGGTAGGCGGGGATGTGGTCGTACGCCCACTGCCGCACCCGGAGGTCGACGTCCGCCTTCGGTCCCGGCTCCTCACGGGTCGCGATCCTCTCTCGCAGGATCGTTTCCTCCGGGGCCAGCAGCACGTGCCGCACCGCGATCCTGCGGGCCGCGAGCCCGCCGAAGATCTCGTCGCGGTACTCCTGCCTCAGCAGCGTCATCGGAACCACCAGCACCCCGCCCAGTTCCGCGAGCATCGCCGCCGCCGTGTCCACGACGAGGCGACGCCAACTCGGCAGGTCCTGGTAGTCGGAGACCTCCGCGAGCCGCTTGCCCGGCAGCAGCACGCGCAGCGCGTCACCGATCAACTCCGGGTCGAACAGCGTGCTCTCGGGCAGGAGCCCGGTCAGTTCGCGGGCCGTGCTGCTCTTCCCGGCGCCGAAGGTGCCGTTGATCCAGACAATCACGTCTGCCCCTCTCCCGATGCCCCCCATGGCTTGCCCGCACCACCCTGCCACGGAAACCCCGCCGCTCCCGCGAGTGCTTATCCTCAAGGTCAGGGCCCTGCCGCCCCGCCGCCCGCCGACCTGCCCGGCCGTCGGCCCGCCCTCCCGGAGGCTGTGAACCGTGCCGCACACCCGCCGCCCGCCCGAACCCCGCTACGGCAACCGGCCCACCATGAAGGACGTGGCGGCCCGGGCCGGCGTGGGCCTGAAGACGGTGTCGCGCGTGGTCAACGGTGAGCCGGGGGTCACCCCGGACACCGAGAGGCGGGTCCAGGACGCCATCGACGCCCTGGGATTCCGCCGCAACGACAGCGCCCGTGTACTCCGCAAGGGCCGTACGGCCACCATCGGCCTGATCCTGGAAGACCTCGCCGACCCCTTCTACGGCCCGCTCAACCGGGCCGTGGAGGAGGTGGCCCGCGCACACGGCGCGCTGCTCATCAACGGATCCAGCGCCGAGGACCCGGAGCGCGAGCGCGAGTTGGCGCTCGCGCTGTGCGCCCGCCGGGTGGACGGCCTCGTCGTGATCCCCGCCGGGGACGACCACCGTTACCTCGAGCCGGAGATCCGTGCCGGGGTGGCCACGGTGTTCGTGGACCGCCCGGCGGGCGGGATCGACGCGGACGTCGTCCTGTCCGACAACTTCGGCGGCGCCGCGGGCGGGGTGGCCCACCTGATCGCGGGCGGCCACCGCCGGATCGGCTTCATCGGCGACCACCCGCACATCCACACGGCGACCGAGCGGATGCGGGGCTACCGCGCGGCCATGGGGTCCGCCGGGCTGCCGGTCGCCGCGTCCTGGGTCTCCCTCGGATCGACGGCCCCCGACCGGGTCACGGGCGTCGCCCACGCGATGCTGTCCGGGCCGGAGCCGGTCACGGCGATCTTCGCGGGCAACAACCGCGTGACGGTCACGGTCGTACGGATCCTCGCGGCCCGGCCCCGGCCCGCGGCACTGGTCGGCTTCGACGACTTCGAACTCGCCGATCTGCTGCGCCCCGGCATCACGGTGGTCGCCCAGGACGCGGCGGCCCTGGGCAGGGTGGCCACGGACCGCCTCTTCCAGCGCCTCACGGGCGCGGGCCTCCCCCCGGCCCGCATCGAACTGCCGACCCGTCTGATCCCCCGGGGCTCGGGCGAGATCCCGCCGGTCAGCGAATGAGACCGCGCAACACGGGCACGGCCCCGCCGCCGGCTCCCAGCCCCGCGAGCACGGCCAACGCCCCCGGGAGTCCGCCGAGATGACTCAGCCCGCCCACGGTGAAACCGACGAGCACGGCGGCGACCAGGACGGCGGCGGCGTGCAGGGTCAGCAGCGGCGGCTCGGACGGTTGCCGAGGGGACGTTTGCCACTCGGCCAGTTGCCACTCGGGTAGCCGCTCGGGCGCTCGGTGGTCCGGCGCTCGGTGGTCCGGGTGCTGCTGGCCGGGGTCCTGTGAGGTTCGGGGCTCGGGTGTGGTCATGCACCGATTGCAGCGCGCCGCGCACCGCCGCGCGGCACGGACCGAACGACCCCGTACCCCCGCCGAACGAACCCGTACCACCGCCGAACAGCGCCGGACACCCGTCGGACCCCCGGGTGTTCCGCGCTGTTCGGGATTGTCCGGCGGAGCGGCGCCACACCGCTCTAGCCTGGGCCCTGATGGAGAACCCACCCGTATTCAAGGATGAACTCGCCTCGTTCGCCGCGGACTTGCGCCAGCTGCGGATCGAACGGGGCAAACGCTCGTACCGTGAGATCGCCGCCCGCGCGGAGCGGTCCCGGACCGGCGTCCGGCTCCCCGTGGCCACCCAGAGCGACGCCTTCCGCGGTGAGCGGCTGCTGCGGCTGGACCGGCTCATGGGTCTGGTCCGGATCCTCCACGGCTACGACGCGTTCGGCCGGGAACAGCCCGTACCCCCGCACGGCGCGCCCGAGTTGGAGGTCTGGCGCCGGCGCTGGCGTGACCTGGCCGCCCTCGGCCCGGGGTACGGACGCCGCGCCCCGGCCGCATCCCCTCCGTCCCTGGCCCCGGCCCCGGCCCCGGCAACCGCGACCGGGAGAAGCCCGGCAGCGGGAACCGCGACCGTACGGACCCCGGCCCCCGGGCCGGTCACGGCCGGCCCGGCCGACCCGGCGGACCCGGCGGTGACCGGCGCGGGGGAATTCCGGAACGCGCACCGGCTCGTCGGACACACCCGCCTGGTCTGGCAGGTCGCCTTCTCCCCCGACGGCCGGACCGTCGCCTCGGCCGGCAACGACGGCACGGTCCGGCTGTGGAGCGTCGCGCAGGGCCGGGCCGAGGCTGTGCGGGCCAACGGCTACTGGGAGTCCTCCACGCCCGTCCTGCACGTCGCCTTCTCCCCCCTCGGCGACCGGCTCGTCGCGCTCCGCGACGACGGCGTCGTGAACCTGTGGGACCCGCAGTCGTGGACCTCGCTGCGCTCGCCCCGGCCCTGGCACGGCAGCCGGGACCTCGGCCTGCTGCTGTTCGCGGCCGACGGAAGGCTGCTCGGCGTCGCCCGCGAGGGCGACGAGGTACACGTCCGGGACCTGGACGCCGACCGTCCCCTCGGCCCCTGCCTGACGGACTGCGGCGGGCCCTCGGAGGCCCTCGCCCTCTCGGCGGACGGCCGGCGGCTGGCGATCACCGACGGGTTCGCCTCCGTGCGGCAGTGGGACACGGCCACCGGCACGCCCTTCGGACCGGTGATGAGCGGGCACTCCGACAACGTGGAGGCACTGGCCTACGCGCCGGACGGCCGGCTTCTGGCCACCGGCAGCCACGACGCGACAGCGCGGTTGTGGGACGCCGACACCGGCCGGCAGTCCGGCCCCGAACTCGTCGGGCACGACGACGCCGTCAACGCCGTGGCCTTCTCCCCCGACGGGCGGCTGCTCGCCACCGCCTCGGGCGACCGGACCGTCCGGCTGTGGGACACCGCGACGGGCGCGCCGGTCGGACAGCCGCTGGGCGGTCACGGCCTCGCCGTCAACGCCGTGACCTTCTCCCCCGACGGCAGCCTGATCGCCACCGCGGGCGATGACCAGGTGGTCCTGCTGCACCGCAGCGGACCGGATCCGGCGCCCCCGTCGCCCCCGCCGCCCCCGCCGTCGAGCGGGGCCGCGGCGCTGGAGGCCTCCCTGCGCGAGCGCGTCGCCGTGCCGCTGCCGACGCTGCGGACGGCCTCGGCTCACCCGGGCGGCGATGAGGCCCTCGACCGGGTGCGGTTCTCGCCGGACGGCTCGTCGATCGTCGCGGTGAGCGGCACGGACCGGCTGCTCGTGTGGCACCCGGCCACCCGGCGGCAGGTCGCCGACCTGGGGGTGCCGCCCGGAATGCGGGCCTGGGGGGTGGATTTCGGCCCGGCCGGAACCGCACCGTCGGTCTGGGCCTCGCACGGACGGACGCTGCCGAGCGGACCGGCGGAGGGCACCCGGATGTCCATGGCCGGGCCCCTCTCGTACGCGCCGGGCGGCCACCTGGTCGCGCTCGTCCACACCCGGACGCTCGTCACGGTGACGGTGCACGACGCCCCCACCTTCACCCAGCGCGGCGGTCCCTTCGATCCGGGCGAGCCGGTCCACGGGATCGAGGTGCTGTTCTCGCCGTTCGGCGGGCTGCTGGCCGTCATCGGCGAGCAGGTGCACGTGTGGGACGCGGCGACCGGAACGGCCGCCTGCCGGCCCTTTCCCGGGCGGCCCGGCGCGGTACGGCCGGTGGCCGCGTTCGCGCCCGGCGGCCGGCTGCTCGCCCTCGTCGACGCGAACGGGTCGGGGGTCTCGGCGTGGAACCCGACCACCGGCGAGCCCCTCGGTCCGCTCCTGACGGGGCACGGCTCGGACATCACGGCGCTGGAGTTCTCGCCCCTCGGCGGACTGCTGGCCACGGTGGGCGACGACGGCTCCCTGCGGCTGTGGGACGCGGCGAGCGGCCGGCTCGCGACCGTCCTGATCGACGGCGACGGCGACCACGGCACCGGCGCCCACGGCACCGGCATCGGCGAGCGCACCGGCACCGGCAGGCGCGGCGGCGGCCACGGACCCGGTGTCACGTCGGCGGCCTTCTCCCCCGACGGAACTCTGCTGGCGGCGGCCTGCGACGACGGCGCCCTGCGGCTCTGGCTGGTCCGCGGACCCTGAGACGCCGAAAGACCCGGCCGGGGGCAGACCGGCCGGGTCTCGTCCGGGGTGTCGCGACGCTCAGGCGGTCGCCGTCATCGTCGCCGAGCGACGCGGGATGGCGAAGGCGTCGAGCTCCGCGCGGCTCAGACCGGTGAGGGCGGTGACCTCCTCGGCACCGACGGCTCCGCAGTCGAGGCCGCGGACCAGGTAGCCGGCCAGCGCCTTCGCGGTGGCGGGCTCGTCCATGACGTCGCCCTCGATCTTGGCCACGTACGCCTTCAGGCGCGCGGCGGCCGTCTCGAGGCCCTCGCGGTAGAAGACGAAGACGGCCGCGTAGCGGGTCGGCAGGTGCGCCGGGTGCATGTCCCAGCCCTGGTAGTAGGCACGGGCCAGGGCGCGGCGGGTCAGCCCGTAGTGCAGCTTCCAGGCCTCGTGGACGTGCTCGGTGGTGCCGATCGGCAGCACGTTGGTCGAGCCGTCGGAGACGCGTACGCCGGTGCCGGCGGCCGCGACCTGCATGATCGCCTTGGCGTGGTCGGCGGCGGGGTGGTCGCTCGACTGGTAGGCGGCGGAGACGCCGACGCAGGCGCTGTAGTCGAAGGTGCCGTAGTGCAGTCCGGTGGCGCGGCCCTTGGAGGCCTGGATCATCCGGGCGACCGCGGCGGTGCCGTCGGAGGCGAGGATGGACTGGCTGGTCTCGATCTGGATCTCGAAGCCGATCCGGCCCGGACGCAGGCCGCGGGCGGTCTCGAAGGCCTCCAGCAGCTGGACGAAGGCCGTGACCTGCTCGGGGTACGTGACCTTGGGCAGGGTCAGGACGAGGCCCTCGGGCAGGCCGCCGTGGGCCAGCAGACCGGACAGGAAGATGTCGGTGGTCCGGATGCCGCGGTCGCGGACGTTGGACTCCATGCACTTCATGCGGATGCCCATGTACGGGGCGTTCGTGCCGTTGGAGAAGGCTTCGGCGACGAGGCGGGCGGCGCGGGCCGCGGCCTGGTCCTCCTCCTCGTCGGAGCGGACGCCGAAGCCGTCCTCGAAGTCGACGCGGAGGTCCTCCACGGGCTCGGAGGCGAGCTTGGCACGGACGCGGTCGTAGACCGGTACGGCCAGTTCGTCGGAGATGCCGAGCACCTTGGCGAAGGTGGCGGCGTCCGGGGCGTGCTCGTCGAGGGCCGCGAGGGCCTGGTCGCCCCAGGAGCGGACGGTGTCCTGCGCGAACACGTCACCGGGGACGTAGACCGTGTGGATGGGCTGACGGGTGCCGGGGTCGCCCGGGTAGTGGCGCGCGAGCTCCGCGTCCACCGGCGCGAGGGAAGCGCTGATGCCCTCGCTGACCGCGCCGGCGAGACTCGTCGCCACCTTCTCCTGCTGACCCATCGTGCACTCTCCTCTTTTCCGCTTCACGGAATCTTAGATCCGCATTACAGAATTTAGTCACGGGGTTCCGCTCAGTCAATGGTCCCTCGGCCGTCCTGGGCAAACGACTCGGGGCCGTGCGGTGAGAAACACCACACGGCCCCGGAGACCACTTACCCGCAGGTCAGCGCCTGCGGCAGGGTTCTAGCCCTTGCGCGCCTTGATCTCGTCGGTCAGCTGCGGGACGACCGCGAAGAGGTCGCCGACCACGCCGTAGTCGACGAGGTCGAAGATCGGAGCCTCGGCGTCCTTGTTGATGGCGACGATGGTCTTCGAGGTCTGCATGCCGGCCCGGTGCTGGATCGCGCCCGAGATGCCGGAGGCGATGTACAGCTGCGGGGAGACCGACTTGCCGGTCTGGCCGACCTGGTTGGAGTGCGGGTACCAGCCGGCGTCGACGGCGGCACGCGAGGCGCCGACGGCCGCACCGAGGGAGTCCGCGAGGGCCTCGATGATGTGGAAGTTCTCGGCACCGTTGACGCCGCGGCCGCCGGAGACCACGATCGCGGCCTCGGTCAGCTCGGGGCGGCCGGTCGACTCGCGCGGGGTGCGGGAGGTGACCTTGGTGCCGGTGGCCAGGGCGCCGAAGGTGACGGCGAGCGCCTCGACGGTGCCGGCGGCCGGCGCGGCCTCGACCGGGGCCGAGTTCGGCTTCACGGTGATGACCGGGGTGCCCTTGGAGACGCGCGACTTGGTGGTGAACGACGCGGCGAACGCGGCCTGCGTCGCGACCGGACCCTCGTCACCCGCCTCCAGGTCGATGGCGTCGGTGATGATGCCCGAGCCGATGCGGACGGCCAGACGGGCGGCGATCTCCTTGCCCTCGGCGGAGGACGGGACGAGCACGGCGGCCGGGGAGACGGCGTCGTACGCGGCCTGGAGCGCGTCCACCTTCGGTACGACGAGGTAGTCGGAGAACTCCGGGGCGTCGGCCGTGAGGACCTTGACCGCACCGTGCTCGGCGAGCACGGCGGCGGTGGCCTCGGCACCCGCGCCGAGCGCGAGGGCGACGGGCTCGCCGATGCGGCGGGCCAGCGTCAGCAGTTCGAGAGTGGGCTTGCGGACGGCGCCGTCGACGTGGTCGACGTAGACGAGGACTTCAGCCATTGGGGATGCTCCTGCGCATGCGAAGTAGTCAGGGGGCGTGTGGAGAGGGTGCGGAGTTCCCGGAGGAACTCCGGCCGGCCAGGCTGTCGCCTAGATGAACTTCTGCTCCGCAAGGAAGCCGGCCAGCGACTTGCCGCCCTCGCCCTCGTCCTTGACGATCGTGCCGGCGGTGCGGGCCGGACGCTGGGTCGCGGAGTCGACCGCGGTCCAGGAGCCTTCGAGACCGACCTCGTCGGACTCGATCTCCAGCTCCTCCAGGTCCCAGGACTCCACCGGCTTCTTCTTGGCGGCCATGATGCCCTTGAAGGAGGGGTAGCGGGCCTCGCCCGACTGGTCCGTCACCGAGACGAGCGCCGGGAGGGAGGCCTCCAGCTGCTCGCTCGCCGAGTCGCCGTCGCGGCGGCCGGTCACGACGCCGTCCTCGACCTTGACCTCGGAGAGCAGCGTGACCTGCGGGACGCCCAGGCGCTCGGCCAGGATCGCCGGGAGGACACCCATGGTGCCGTCCGTCGAGGCCATGCCCGTGATGACCAGGTCGTAGCCGGCCTTCTCGATCGCCTTGGCCAGCACCAGCGAGGTGCCCATGACGTCGGTGCCGTGCAGCTCGTCGTCCTCGACGTGGATGGCCTTGTCGGCACCCATCGAGAGCGCCTTGCGCAGCGCGTCCTTCGCGTCTTCCGGGCCCACCGTGAGAACGGTGATCTCCGCGTCGTCGGCCTCGTCGGCGATCTGCAGCGCCTGCTCGACGGCGTACTCGTCGAGCTCCGACAGCAGGCCGTCCACGTCGTCTCGGTTGACGGTCAGGTCCTCGGTGAACTGCCGGTCGCCAGTGGCGTCGGGCACGTACTTCACACAGACAACGATCCTCAGGCTCACGCCGGCTCTCCTACCGCATCGACATTTCTGGTACCGCCTTGTTCAGGCAGCATAGGCGCCATCTCGGGCCGTTCCCGACGGGGGCGGCCCGCGCTCCGAAGGGAATGTTACTCGTCAGTACACAATGGGGCCCGCCAGGTTGCAAGGCCCGTGAACTGTGATCTGGCCAACGCCGCCGTAACCTGCCCCAGCAGGGACGATTCAGTCGCGCAACGCGTTGAAGCGTCCCTGGTGGTACAGCAGCGGACGCCCTTCTCCCGCGGGGTCGCCCGCCCGGTCCCCCACCGGGTCCCCGGCCACCACCTCCGCGATGATCACACGGTGCTCGCCGGCCGGCACCCGCGCCACCACCCGGCACACCAGCCATCCCAGCACTCCGCCCAGCACCGGAACCCCGTGCGGGCCCGGCGCCCAGTCCGTGGCCGGCCCGAAGCGGTCGGCCCCGTTGCGGGCGAACAGGCCCGCCAGGTCCCGCTGGTGTTCGCCGAGTATGTGGACGCCGAGGTGCTCGGAGTCCCGTATCCCGGGCCAGCTGGAGGACCCGGTGCCGATGGTGAACGACAGCAGCGGGGGGTCGGCCGACACGGAGTTGAGCGAGGTCGCGGTGAAGCCCACCGGCCGCCCGCCGCTCTCGGCGGTGATCACGGCGACGCCCGCCGCGTGCCGGCGGAACACCGAGCGCAGCAGGTCGGGCGAGCCGGGCAGGCCGGTGGCGGAGCGGGGGGACGGAACCGTCGGTGCCGTCATGAAGGGGTTCCCCGTCCGCAAAGCAGGAGTTCGTACCGCATGCCGCAAGCCTGACGATCTCTCGTGTACACAGTCAAGGCGCAACGGACAGATGTAGGGCGCGTCACGCTGCGTGCGGGCGCGCGTACCGGCGCTCCGGGCCGGCGCGGGGAGGGTCCGGAAGGCCTCGAGCCCGTCATACGGCCGCGCCCAGCGCGGCGATCACGTCCGCCGTGCGCGGCATCCCGACCCCCCGCCGTACGATCCGGCCCGCCGCGTCCAGGACGAGCACCGTCGGGGTCTTCTCGATGCCGAGCGCCCGTACGAGGTCCAGGTTCTTCTCCGCGTCGACCTCGATGTGGGCCACGCCCTCGACCATGGCCGCGACCCCGGCCAGGATCCGCCGGGTGGCCCGGCAGGGCTGGCAGAAGGCGCTGGAGAACTGCACCAGGCTGGCCCGCTCCCCCGGCTCCGCGCCCAGTTCCGCGGCGCCCAGCCGGCCGACCGGCCCGTCCTCTTCGTTCCCGCGCACCCGTGCTCCCGTACTCCCGTCCAACGCCGCCCCCCTACCTGTACCGCACATATGTCCGCACACACATCCCTCCGCGTGTCCACACGCCGTCCCGGTGCGCCCGTACCCTGATCCGAGCGCCCCGCGGACGCCCCGCATTCCCCGCGTGACGAGAATCTCGCCGGGTAGGAGCGTCTGGGCTGGCCTGCGGCTCCCGTATGGGGCACGATCCCCATGGCCGCGTACCTACGCTGCCGTAACTTCCAGCCGGGAGCACCTCCAGGCAGAAAGCGGGGTCTCCACATCATGGCCGAGCTCGTCTACCCCCCGGTGATCGGCGCCGCACACGCCCTGTTCCGTGCGCTCGACGTCCGTATCGACATGAAGGGCACCGAGAACATCCCCCGCAAGGGCGGCGCGGTTCTGGTGTCGAACCACATCGGCTACCTCGACTTCATCTTCGCCGGCCTGACCGCCCGGCCGCAGAAGCGCCTCGTCCGCTTCATGGCCAAGGAGTCGGTGTTCCGGCACAAGGTGTCCGGTCCCCTGATGCGCGCGATGAAGCACATCCCGGTGGACCGCGCACAGGGGGAGACCGCCTACCAGCACGCGCTCGACTCGCTGCGTTCCGGCGAGATCATCGGGGTGTTCCCCGAGGCCACGATCTCCCAGTCCTTCACGCTCAAGAGCTTCAAGTCCGGTGCGGCCCGCATGGCGCAGGAAGCCGGCGTCCCGCTGATCCCGGTAGCCCTGTGGGGAACGCAGCGGATGTGGACCAAGGGCCGCCCCAAGGACCTCAAGCGCAGCCACATCCCGGTGACCATGCGGGTGGGCGAGCCCGTGGAGGCCCCCTCCGACCAGTACGCCGGCGCCATCACGCGGCGGGTGCGCGAGCGCGTGCAGGAGCTGCTGGAAGCGGCGCAGAGCGCCTACCCGGCCAAGCCCAAGGGCCCGGAGGACTCCTGGTGGCTGCCGGCCCACCTCGGCGGCACCGCGCCGACGGCCGCCCAGGTCAAGGAAGCCGGCTGACCGGACGCCGCGCGGCGTCTCCACCGGGCGCCCTGCGGCGGGACGTTACTTCCTGCCCCAGATCTGGAACTCGCCGCGTCCCCCGTTGTCCTCGTTCGGGATCGTCTCCAGCAGGCGGTACTTGCCGCTCTTCTCGAGCTCGGGGATCAGCCTGAGGGACATGTCGTGGCCCTCGTGGTCGTTCAGCACGGCCAGGTCGAAGTAGCCGTTGGCGATCGCGTCCTGGTAGGCCTCGAGGCCCACCAGCTTCCGCCCCTTGGCGTCGGTGTAGTCGATCCAGGTCAACTCGGTCCACTGCTCGGGCCGGGTCCGGTCGGCCAGGTAGTACTTGGGCGGGTTGTTCGGGTCGACCAGGTACTTCCCCTCAGGGGTGACCCGGCCCTTCAGCGACTGCATCAGCCGCGTGGTGTCGGGGTACCAGTGCGCCAGATCCGTGGCCTTGACCGTCCCGTGGACCGCCAGCGCGACCATGCCGGCCCCCACCAGGTAGAGGAACAGGTTCGGAACGTAGGGCCCGATGAACCGGTCGATCGCGATGCCGGCGAGCGGGGCCGCGAACAGCAGGGCGTAGGCGATGTGCTTGCCCAGCGCGGTCGTTGTCTGCAGGTGCGCCTGGTACGCGGGGATCACCAGCGCGGTGCCGCACAGCAGGACTCCGTAGCAGATCCGCCACCACCGGCCGGGCGTCGCCCCGGTCGCGTCGAGCCGGGCGTACATGAAGGCGCCCAGGCAGGCGACGAAGAACATCAGCCCCCCGAGCTGCAGGCTCACGTCGAACACCTTGCCCACCGTGTCCACGCTCTGCACGCGGTTCGTGGTCGTCGACCGCAGACCGTCCAGGTGCGCCGTGCCGAACACCTTGAGCGCGGCGCCGAGGAACGCCACCACGAGGGCGGGCAGGACGAGCACGCGGGAGGCGGCCCACCCGTTCCAGCGGCCGCACCTGCGCAGCGCCGCCAGGGCCGCGAGCCCGGCGACGGCCGGAAGGAAGATCAGGGAGGCGTACTTGACGCCGACGGCGAGCGTGACGACGGGCGCGGCCAGCAGGTAGGCGTGCGACCTGTCGCTGCGGATCACGATCCACACGGCCAGGGAGAGCAGCGCGACCGCCGGGGCGTCGTAGGTCGCGAGGACGTTGAGTTCGAGGACCGTGGGGAGCACGGCGTACATGACCGCGGTCCACAGGGCGACGCGGACCCCGAAGAGGCGCCGGGTGGCCAGGTAGAGCAGGGCCGTGGCGCTCAGCATGCACAGCAGGCTGAACGCCCGGACCCCGGTGAGGCCGAAGGCGGAGTCGATCCATCCCGCGAGGACGGGGTACAGCTCCGGCGCGCCGGAGAAGTAGGTGTGCATGCCCCAGTGGGTGGTTTCGATCCCGTGCTGGACGCCGTTCCACAGGATGTGACCCGAGCGTATGTAGAGCGCCTCGTCGTCGTCGGCGGTAGCGATCGTCCGGGCCGAGAGCAGGGCCTGCAGGAGCAGGATCCCGAAGAGCGCCGAGCGCGTGAACAGGCGTTGCCTGGAAGGGTTCCCGGCCTGCCGCGAGGCCGCGGAAGACGCTTCGGGGCCGTGCGGATCCACGGCGGCGCTCTGGATGGTCATGGTGTCTTTCGGTTCGCTGTTCACGACGGGCACCACCCCCGCACCCCGCTTCGCGGCTTCCCGCGGGCAGGTGACGGCGTCACGCGTACCGGCCGCCCGGGGGATGGAATCGCGCATTGCGTCAGGGCGGACACATGAGTATAGGAGACGAGTCCGACACGGCCTTTACATCGGTCAGGACCGCGCGGACGCCGGCCGCCCCTCCCCCGAGCCGGCACTCCCGGAGCCCGACGGTCCGTCCGGCATCGTGGGAATGTCCTTCCACCAGCCGCATCCGGGCGCCGCTCGACGACCTGGAATTCCTCGCGGACCCTCTCGACTTCTTTCGGCGGCGCGGGATTCCGGTGCTCCCGCACCCCTCTCACGAGATGAACCCCGCGCGGACGGAGGATTCCGTTGGTCCGGCCGGGGTCAACAGTCAGCTGAGAAAGGCCGGTTCGCGAAGCGGAATGAATCGGGACTTCGGTCCTTCACGGCCGAAACTCAAGTAGAGCAGAGTATTCCGCTTACTTGAGGTCCGCATCACCCCGCGAACGTCTTGCGGCGTGGACTTCTCCGCTCGGCGGGGAGTATCTTCGTCCAGGCCGTTCGCGCTTACCGGGTAATCGAGTCCCACCGGATTCCGGCCTTCAGGAATGACCGCCACCCAGAAAGCCTCCTCGCCATGCCACCCCGGAGTGCCCCCAGTCAGCTTGCCCCCTCCCGGCCTTCGGCCGCACAGGAGCGCAGGATCCTGGAGTGGAAGCCGGGCATCGCCTCGTTCTTCATCCCGCTCGTGCTGCTCACCGTCTTCGGCATGTGGTTCTACCGGCCGAGCGATTCGCTCATCAGCTGGATCCTGACCGTGGTCTGGTCCCTGCCCGTCATCGGCACGCTCGTCGGCATCCAGGGCGCCCTGCTCATCCGGCGCCGGGCACGGCGGTCGCACGAAATGGTGCCGCCCGCCCCGGCCGAGGCCGATTTCCTCATCGCCCTCGTCCCGACGATCGGCCGGCACGACACGTACCCCGCGCTCGAGCGCTCGGTCCGTTCCTACGTCGAGCACCTGCCGGCGTTCTTCCCGTACATGCGGGTCGACGTCCTCACGGAGGAGGGCTGCGAGGCCGCCGAGAAGATCGCGGAGCTCGCCGAGCACCCGCTGGTCCGCGTCGTCACCGTCCCCAAGACCTACACGACGGCCAACGGCACCCGTTTCAAGGCGCGGGCGAACCACTTCTCCCACGAACTGCGGATCGCCGAGGGCGAGGCCCTGGAACACGTGTGGGTCCTGCACATGGACGACGACACGGGCGTGGGCGCGGACACCGCCTCCTCCCTGGCCCAGTTCATCAACCGCCAGCGCCGTGCGCACCCCGACGAGGCCAAGCACATGGCCCAGGGCATCCTCACCTACCCGCGCGAGAACGCCGTGAGCCTGTTCACCTGGCTCGCCGACGCGGTCCGGCCGGCGGACGACATCGCCCGGTTCCGCGCGCTCACCGGTACCGGCACCCCGGCGGCCGGCGTGCACGGCGAACTGCTCGTGCTGCGCGCCTCCGTCGAGGCGGCCATCGGCTGGGACTTCGGCCCCAAGGCCATCGTCGAGGACGCCCAGCTGGCGCTGACGTTCTGCCAGCGCTACCCCGGCCGCAGCGACTGGTTCAACGGCCGCTGCTACGGCGCCTCCCCCGCCACGGCGAGCGACTTCGTCAAGCAGCGCGAGCGCTGGGCCTGGGGTCTGGTCGCGCTCTGCCTGAACCGGACGATCCCGCTGCGCTACCGCTGGTTCCTCGCGGTGTGCGTGGCCACCTGGGTCCTGGGGCCGCTGCAGCACGTCGGCGTGGTCCTCACCGTCTGCTGGCTGCTGGGCGACATGAACACCTCCCCCGTGCTCCAGGGCGTCATCCTGCTGTGGTCGCTGAACTTCTCCTACGTGATCTGGACCTACTGGGAAGGCCTGCGGCTGAACGCGCTGGTCTCCCGGTCGGGCCGGCGCAAGTGGTGGGAGCCGGTCGTGGTCCTCGCGCTCATCCCCGTGTTCTCGGTCCTCGAAGGCCTCGGCGGCCTGCGCGGCTTCTTCAAGTACGCCCGCCGCGAGGAGAACCAGTTCGTCGTCATCGCCAAGCCCGCCTAGGCGGCCGACCGGCGCGCGCCGCCGGTTCCCCCGCCCCCCCCCGAGCCCTCGAAGAGAACCTGAAGCCTGAACCGATGAAGCGATCCCGCCTCCCCCTGCTCGCGGTCCTGCCCGTCGTGGTGCTGTCCACCGTCGTGGCCTCCTCCGCGGCGGGGAGCCAGTTCCTCCACTGGGAGGACGGCTCCCTGATGCCCGTGCTCGGAGCGGACGAGGACGCCTCCGCCGAACGGACGGCGGGTGCCGGCGTGGACGGCGGGACGCGGGACTCCCGCTCCTCCCCGCACGCCGCGAGCCGGACCGGCCGCGTGGACAAGCCCTGGAAGCCGGGCATGCCCGAGTGGGGCGTGCAGATCTACTGGGAGGACTCGGCGCGGATCTCCGACGCCGAGGTCAAGCGCCGGGCCCGGCAGAAGGCCGAGTACCTCGTCGGCCTGCACGCCAACTCCGTCTCGCTCTCCTTCCCGTACTACACGAAGGGGCCCGCCTCCGACGAGCTCTTCGCCGGTCCGCAGACTCCGGCGCCCGCACGCATGGCGATCGTCCTGAGGGTCTTCCACGAGGCGGGCCTGCGCGTGACCCTGCGGCCACTGATGGACGAGAAGGCCCTCAAACCGCCGAAGACGGGATGGCGCGGCAACATCGAACCCGTCGACCGGTCCGCCTGGTTCGCCGCGTACGCGAAGCTCCTGGGGCCGTACGCCGCGCTCGCCGAGAAGCACCGGGTCGCGAGCTTCGTCATCGGCGCCGAGCTCAACTCCCTCGAGTCCGACCCGGGCTGGACCGGGCTGATCGACGCCCTCAAGAAGGAGTACGGCGGCGAACTGACCTACGACGCCAACTGGGACAACTTCATCAGCGGCCCGGTCAAGGTGCCGGCCGCCTCCATCGGTCTCGACGCGTACTTCCCGGTCAAGGTGCCCGACGACGCCCCGGTCGAGGCCCTGGCCGACGGCTGGAACAAGTGGCTCGACAAGAAGTCCACCGGGCCGATGCCCGAGGTGGTGCTGGCGGAGGCGGGCATCGGCGCGATGGACGGCGCCTACCCGGCACCCGGCGACTTCTCCACCAAGCGGGCCGTCAACGAGGACGTCCAGGCCAACTGGTACCAGGCCGTCTGCAAGGTCGTCGTGGACCGGACCATGGAGGGCGTCTACTGGTGGTCGCTCAACTTCGACGACGACCCGTACGCCGCTCCCGCCGAGCGCATCTCCCGGCTGAACTTCGCCGGGCGCCCCAAGACCGAGAGGGCGATCCGCGACTGCTTCGGTTCCGCCTACGCGGGCCCCGGCGGCGCGCGCTAGCGCGACGGCGACACCGTTGTCCCGGCGGCTACAGGGCCGTCGGGAGCTTGCGCCACAGCTCCTCCCGGTCCGCGGACTCGCGCAGGGCCCGCACCGCGGCCGGATGCGGGGCCGCGTGGACCCCGGGGTAGTCGACCTCGCCTATGTCCGGGCGTACGGGGAAGGCCAGTTGCTCCTGGTCGAGGCTGAACTGGGCGTCCACGCCGGGCTTGTTGCCGCGCGCGTCCTGGCGCGACCAGTGCGCGCTGCCCGGCAGGCGCAGCGCGATCAGGCCGTGCACGAGCGGTGCGGAGCCGTCGTCCTCGGCGAGCACCTGGTAGCAGAAGCCGGCCGGGATGCCCCGCGCCCGCAACAGGGCCACCAGGGCGTGGGACTTGGCGTAACAGATGCCGTTGCGCGTGCTCAGCACGTCGGAGGCGCGCCACGTGACGCGCGGGTCACCGGAGTCGCCGGAGTGCGGAATCGTGTCGCGGACGAACTCGAAGGCCGCCTTGGCGTAAGCGTAGGGGTCCCCGTCGGTGGCGGTCCACAGGGCGTCGGCGGTCTCGGGGGGGGGGGCCGCGGCCCCGGCGCGGGACACGGGCGCCGGCGCCCCCGCGGGCCAGGCGACTAGCTCAAGCGCGGACGAGAAGTATAGGACCCGAGAAAACAACTAGAAATACA
>NZ_JBSGWY010000022.1:79018-102432 GCF_053609145.1 Streptomyces sp. NPDC054961
CGCGCGCCCCCCGCGCGCGCGCGCGGGGTGTGGGGGGGGCGCGGGGCGGGGGGGGGGCGCGGGGCGGCCCCCGGCGCGCGCCCCGCCCCCCGCCCCCCCCCCCCCCCCCCCCCCACGTCGTCGGCCGCGAGATAGGCGGCAAGGTCAGGTTGCTCCTGGATCACGTGCATGATCCAGGAGCATACCTATGCGTTAATCCGCATGACTATCGAATTAGCGCGCGAGTTCTTCCTTGAGCGCCTGGAGGAAGCCGTCCACGTCCTCTTCCTGGGTGTCGAAGCCGCACATCCAGCGCACGTCGCCGGCGATCTCGTCCCAGAAGTAGAAGCGGTACCGTTCCTGCAGCCGCCGTGACACCTCGTGCGGCAGCCGCGCGAACACCGCGTTCGCCTGCACCGGGTAGAGGATCTCCACCCCGTCGGCCGCGCGGACCCCGTCGGCCAGGCGCTGTGCCATCGCGTTGGCGTGCCGGGCGTTGCGCAGCCACAGGTCCTTCGCGAGCAGGGCCTCCAGCTGGACCGACACGAACCGCATCTTGGACGCCAGCTGCATCGACATCTTGCGGATGTGCTTCATCTGCCGGACCGCGTCCGGATTGAGCACCACCACGGCCTCGCCGAACATCATGCCGTTCTTGGTGCCGCCGTAGGACAGCACGTCCACGCCGACCGTGTTCGTGAAGGTGCGCATCGGCACGTCGAGGGAGGCCGCGGCGTTGGCTATCCGGGCCCCGTCGAGGTGGACCTTCATGCCCTTGCCGTGGGCGTGCTCGCAGATCGCGCGGATCTCCTCGGGCGTGTAGACCGTGCCGAGCTCGGTGTTCTGGGTGATCGAGACGACCTGGGGCATCGCCCGGTGCTCGTCCTCCCAGCCCCAGGCCTGCCGGTCGATGAGCTCGGGGGTGAGCTTGCCGTCCGGCGTGGGCACGGTGAGGAGCTTGAGGCCCGCCATCCGTTCGGGCGCCCCGCCCTCGTCGACGTTGATGTGCGCCGTCTCGGCGCACACCACGGCGCCCCAGCGGTCGGTCATCGCCTGGAGGGCGGTGACGTTGGCGCCGGTGCCGTTGAAGACCGGGAAGGCCTCGGAGTACGGACCGAAGTGGCTCCGGATGACCTTCTGGAGGTGCTCGGTGTACTCGTCCCCGCCGTAGGCGACCTGGTGGCCGCCGTTGGCCAGGGCGATCGCCTCCAGGATCTCCGGATGGACGCCCGCGTAGTTGTCGCTCGCGAAGCCCCGTACCGCCGGATCGTGGTGCCGACGGGCGTCGGTCCCTCCGGTCGCGGTCGCCGTCCTCACGGTTGCGGAGTGAGCCACAGACGCTGTCCGTTCACATCGATGGCGGGCCGCTCCCAGACGCCGGCGATGGCCTCGGCCAGTTCCTTGACGTCGGTGAAGCCCGCGAACTTCGCAGTGGGGCGCTCGGCGCGCATCGCGTCGTGCACCAGTGCCTTGATGACCAGGATCGCAGCCGCGGCGTTCGGGCCGTCCTCGCCCCCCGCCTTGCGGAAGGAGTCGGCGAGCGCGAGCGTCCAGGCCTCGGCGGCCGCCTTGCCCGCGTTGTAGGCCGCGTTGGTGGCGATCGGCTTGTGCGCGCCGGACTGGCTGACCAGGACGTAGCGCCCGCGGTCGCTGCGCAGCAGCGCGTCGTGGAAGGCGAGCGAGGTGTGCTGGACGGTGCGGATGAGGAGCTTCTCCAGGAAGTCCCAGTCCGCGAGGTCGGTCTCGGTGAAGGACGAGCTGCCGCGCCAGCCGCCGACGAGGTGGACGATGCCGTCGAGACGGCCGAATTCCTTCTCCGTGCGCTCGGCCCAGGCCTTGGTCGCGGCGAGGTCGAGCAGGTCCACGGTGTCACCGGTGACGGTGGCGCCCCCGTGGGCGTAGCGGGCCGCGTCCACGGCTTCCGCCAGGCGCGCGGCGTCGGCGTCGGACGCGACGACCACCGCGCCCGCCTCCGCGAGGCGGGCGAGGACGGCGCGGCCCGCGGGCCCGCCTGCCCCGGCCACCGCCACTACCGCGCCGCTGAGCTTCCCGTTGCCATTCCCGGAGCCGATCATCTGTGCTGCCTCCTGTGTGCCAGTGCTCACGCGGCGGCCCGCGCGGTCTCGCGCTGCGCCGCGTCTCCTGCGGTGATGCCCTTGGTGGAGGCGATCACGCCCTTGAGCTTCTTGGCAAGGGCCTCATAGAACATGCTGAGCGGAAACTCGTCCGGAAGCACGTCGTCCACGAGCTTGCGCGGCGGCTGGGTGAGGTCGAGGGCGTCGGGGCCCTTGGCCCAGCGGGATCCCGGGTGGGGCGCGAGGTACTCGGCGACCAGGTCGTAGGCCTTGAACCAGTGGACGAGCTTGGGGCGGTCGATGCCCGCCCGGTAGAGCTCCTCGATGTCGGCGCACAGCTGGTTGGTGACCTGCGGGGCGCGCATCCAGTCGATCTTCAGCTTGTTGTCCGTCCAGCGCACGACGTCGTGCTTGTGGAGGTACGCGAAGAGGAGCTGGCCGCCGAGGCCGTCGTAGTTGCGGTTGCGGTCCCCGGAGACGGGGAAGCGGAACATCCGGTCGAAGAGGACGGCGTACTGGACGTCACGGCCGTGCTCGTTGCCCTCGGACTCCAGCTTCACGGCCTCCTTGAAGGCGGTGAGGTCGCAGCGCAGCTCTTCGAGGCCGTACATCCAGAACGGCTGGCGCTGCTTGATCATGAAGGGGTCGAACGGCAGGTCGCCGTGGCTGTGGGTGCGGTCGTGGACCATGTCCCACAGGACGAAGGCCTTCTCGCAGCGGCCCTGGTCCTCGATCATGGCGGCGATGTCCTCGGGGAGCTCGATGCCGAGCGTCTCCACGGCGGCCGCGGTGACCTTGCGGTAGCGGGCGGCCTCGCGGTCGCAGAAGATCCCGCCCCAGGTGAAGCGCTCGGGAGCCTCGCGGACCGCGATGGTCTCCGGGAAGAGCACCGCGGAGTGGGTGTCGTAGCCCGGGGTGAAGTCCTCGAAGGTGATGCCGAGGAAGAGCGGGTTGTCGTACCGGGTGCGCTCCAGCTCGGAGAGCCACTCGGGCCACACCATCTTCAGCACGACGGCTTCGAAGTTGCGGTCCGGGTTGCCGTTCTGGGTGTACATCGGGAAGACGACGAGGTGCTGGAGGCCGTCGGCGCGGTCGGCCGCCGGGTGGAAGGCCAGCAGGGAGTCGAGGAAGTCCGGCACGCCGAAGCCGTCCTCGGCCCACTTGCGCAGGTCCGCGATGAGGGCTCGGTGGTACGCGCCGCCGTGCGGCAGCAGCGGCGACAGCGCCTCCACGGCCGAGACCACGCGCTCGACCGTGACCGCGACGGTGGCGCGGTCGGGCGCCCCCTCGGCCTCGAAGTCGATGGAGCCGTCGGCCGACTGCCAGGGCCGGATCTCCTCCACGGCGGCCTTGAGCTCGGGCCACGCAGGGTGGTCTACCACCCGCGCACCGGCGGTTATCACGGCCCCGCCGATACCCGGCACAAGAGTTTCCGTCATGTCACTTCCTCCACAGGAGAACCTCACGTCAAGACAGGGTTACACGCGAGGCTCTCCCGCTCAAGAGCAGATGCGGGAAATTATCCTGCGTCACCCCCAGTTTCACCGGAAGTCTTCCCGTCCTTACCCATGGAATCGATGGCTCCGCCCAGTCGCTCCATGGCCTGCCGGGCCTGTGGCAGTACGGCGGCCAGTGCGAGGAACCCGTGGAACATCCCCGGACGGACGTCGAGGACCGAAGGGACCCCCGCTCCGATCAGCCGGCGGTGGTACGCCTCCCCCTCGTCCCGCAGCGGATCGCACCCGGCGAGCAGCACGTGCGCCGGCGGGAGCCCGCGCGGGTCGGCGGCGAGCGGGGAGGCCAGCGGGTCGCCGCCGTCCCCGTCGGGTCCCAGGTACTGCTCCCAGAACCAGCGCATGTGCGCCGCGGTCAGGAAGCAGCCCCGCGCGTCGGTCCGGTAGGACTCCGTGTCCTGCGCGGCGTCCAGGCAGGGATAGATCAGCACCTGGAGCGCGACGGCCGGCCCCCCGCGCTCGCGGGCCAGCAGCAGCGAGGCGGCCGCGAGGTTCCCGCCCGCGCTGTCCCCGGCCACCACCAGGGCCGCGGGATCCCCGCCCAGCTCCTCCACGTGCTCACCGGCCCAGCGCAGGACCGCGTACGCGTCGTGGACGGCGGCGGGGAAGCGCGCCTCGGGAGCCCGCCGGTAGCCGACGGAGACGAAGACGGCTCCGGAGATCCGGCAGAGCGCCCGGACGGTGGCGTCGTGGGTGTCGAGGTCGCACAGCACCCAGCCGCCGCCGTGGCAGAACACCACGGTAGGCCGGGGCCCCGGCCGGAGCGGGGGGTCCGGGTAGTAGATGCGTACGGGGACCGGTGGCGCCCCCTCGGGTCCGGGGACGTCACGGTCCTCCACGGCGCCGACCACCGGCGCGGGCCCGGCGGAACGCGGCGCGGCGGCCAGGATCCGGCGGGCCTCGTCGGCGGTGGTGACGGCACCGCCGAGGTCGGGGAAGGAGGCGGCCAGCGCCTCGGCGTAGGGCCGGGCGGCGGGATCGAGCCGCGGCCCTACGTTCGCACCGGTCACGGCGGCCGCCCCTACGCGTTCCGGCCGCGCTCGTCCGCGAAGTGCGGGATGACCTTCTCGCCCCACTGGCGCAGGGTCTCCAGACAGGCCTCCTGCGGCACGGTCCCCATCTGGATGAGGCACATGATCTCGTCGGCCCCCGCCTCCTTGAGCCGTTCGACGTAGGCGATCGCCTCGTCCGCGCTCCCGTAGGCGTGGTCGGCGTTGAACGTGGCCGTGGACGTGGGCCGCACCGGGATGTCCAGCTCGTGCAGCCGGGCCACCACCTGCTCCGCCGCCTCGCGCATGCGCGCCTCCTCGTCGGCTCCCGCGACCACCGCCTCGTCCGGGATGCCCGCGCCGCCGTACCAGTGGCCGATGGACTGCGCGAAGAACCGCTGCCCGCGGATGCCGATCCGGCGGGCCTCCTGCGGATCGTCGAGCACGATGGTGGGGCAGAGCACGGAGAAGTGGTCGTTGACCGCGGTGGACACGAAGCGGCCGCCGTCGCGGGCGGCGATCGCGGCGTCGTAGACCGCGCGCATCCGCGCGATGGACTCGGGCCCCGCGAAGCCCATCACCAGCGCGCCCACCCCCAGCTCGGCGGCCTGCACCAGGGTCTCGCCCCGGCTGCACGCCAGGAACAGCGGCGGGTGCGGCGTCTGGCTCGGCCTCGGCAGGATCGGGTGCGGATCGATGTCCATGAGCTCCCCGTGGTACTCCAGCTCCTCCTCCTGCCAGGCCTTCCCGATGATCCGCAGCGCCTCCTCCACCTCCGCCGTGGTGCGCTCCCGGTCCACCCCGCACAGCGAGGTCTCCTGTTCGGTCCCACCGCGCCCGGCGCCGAGGTCGACGCGCCCGCCGGAGAGCAGGTCGAGCATCGCGGCCCGCTCGGCGACCCGGACCGGATGGTTGAAGGCGAAGGGCATACAAACGACCCCGTGGCCGATGCGTATGGTGTGGGTCCTGGCCGCGACGAAACTCAGGAAGATCTCTGGGGCGCTCATGTGCGCATACCACTTCAGCGAGTGGTGCTCCACGGCCCAGATCCGGTCGAACCCCATCCGCTCGGCGAGTACCGCCTGCTCGACGCAGTCGTGGATGACCTGGTGTTCCCGTTCCACGGTCGGGTCGGCGAGCTGAGCTTCGAAGATCACGGAGAATTTCACGATGCCTCCAGGGTTGCGTCCCGTACCCGGACTTACTTCTATTCGGAATATGACTAGTAGTCAGAAGCCGAAGAAGCAAGAGCTACCGCCCACCGCGTGGGCGGTGCTCGGCCTGCTGTCCTTCCCCGGCGCGCGCACCGGATACGAACTGAAGAAGTGGGCGGACTCCTCCCTCCGCTTCTTCTACTGGTCGCCCGCCATCAGCCAGATCTACGCCGAACTGCGCCGCCTGGAGGAGCTCGGCCACGTGGCCTCCGAGCGCTCGGGGCCCGAGGAGGCGCGGGCCAAGCGCCGCTACGGCATCACGCCCGCCGGGCGCGCGGCACTGGCCGACTGGGCCGGCGACACCGCCGAGGCGGGTCCCCCGGTGCTCAAGCACGGCCTGCTGCTGCGGATCTGGCTCGGGCACCTGGCCGAGCCAGATCAGCTGCACGCGAGGGTGACCGAGCACATGGAGCGCACCACGCGGGAGCTGGCCGCCGTACGGGAGGCCATGGCGCAGGCGGCGGAGGTGGCGGACTGGGCCTTCCCGGCCCTGGCGCTGCGCTGGAGCGAGCGGCAGCATCTGGCCGAACTGGACCTGACCCGGGCGCTCTTGGAGGACCTGGCGGAGCTCGGCGGGCCGTCGGCCGCGGCCGACGCCGGGCAGCGACGTCAAGGCGGCGAGGACGCGCCCACGCCCGGGTGACACCGCGGACCGTGCCCGGGGCTCCGCAGGCCCCACAGGCCCGGCCGGAAGCGGCCTGAAGGGGTTCCGGGGCCCCTGCACGGGCGGTCTCATCGCACGCGCGGCGCACTAGCATGCGTCCTCACCGCGCGCGGCCGGTCGGGACACCGCGACCGCGCGGCAGCCGCCGTCGACGGAAGCGAGAGAACCTTGACTTTCCTCACCATCGGTCACCGCGGGGTCATGGGTGTCGAACCGGAGAACACCCTGCGGTCGTTCGCCCGAGCGGAACGTTGCGGCATGGACGTCATCGCCCTGGACCTGCGACTCAGCAAGGACAACGCCCTCGTCGTCCTGCACGACGCCGAGGTGGACCGGACCACCGACGGCTCGGGAGCCGTCACCGACCTGACCCTGGCCGAACTGCGGGAGCTGGACGCCGGAGACGGCCAGCGGGTGCCCGTCCTGGAGGAGGCCCTGGACGCGGTCCGGACACCGCTCCAGGTCCAGGTCCGGGACGTGGGCGTCGCCGCCGCGCTCGCGGATCTGCTGCGGGCCCGCGATCTGACCGGCCGCGTGGAGGTGGCCTCGTTCCACGACGAGGTGCTCGACGAGATGGTCCGGCGGGTGCCGGGCCTGCGCACCGTGCTCTACGCGGACCGGCCCGAAGGGGCCCGCAGGAACCTCGTGGACCGGGCGCTCGCCGTGCGCGCCGAGACGCTCGCCCTGGACATCTCGCGGCTCGACCTGGACACGGTGGAGTGGATCCACGAAGCCGGGCTGCGGGTGATCGGCTGGACGGTCAACTCGCTGGAGCGGCTGCGCCTCGCGCGCGCCCTCGGCCTCGACGGCGTGGTCACCGACTTCCCGGAGATCCGCTCCACGGGCCGCTTCACCGCCTGAGCCGTTCTACAGCCGCCCTGAGCCGCCCCTGACCCGCCCCGCAGCCGCCCCTGATCCGCCCCGCAGCCGCCCCGCAGCCGCCCGGCGCGGCCCCGAGGGGCCCCGGCGTCCGGACGGCCCACGGCTACAGCGTCTTGACCAGCAGCTCGAAGGCCAGGTCGGGACGGAGCGGGACGCCGAAGCGCTCGTCCCCGTACGGGAAGGGGCTCATCTCGCCGGTGCGCTCGTACCCGCGGCGCACGTAGTACGCGATGAGCTCCTCCCGCACGCTGATCACCGTCATCCGCATCTCCTTGGCGGCCCACTGCTCTCGGGCGCGGCGCTCCGCCTCGGCCATGACCTCCTTGCCGAGGCCCCCGCCCTGCAGGCCGGGGCGGACCGCGAACATCCCGAAGTACACGTGGTCCCCGCGGTGTTCGAGGTGGCAGCAGGAGACGAGCTCGCCCGCGCGCTCCACCACGAGGAGCATGCCGTCGGCGTGCGCGACGATCCCGGCGACGCCCTGCGCGTCCGTGCGCTGCCCGTCCAGCACGTCCGCCTCGGTGGTCCAGCCGGCGCGGCTCGACTCCCCGCGGTAGGCCGACTCGACCAGTTCCACGAGCGCCGGGACGTCCGCCTCCACGGCACTGCGGAAGGTCAAGGCCGGGGAGTCGGCGCTCGGCATCGGGGGCTCCGTTCTGCGGGACGGCACGTCGGGGACGACGTACGGGGTGCGCGTACGGCCGTCCACGGAGGCCGTGCGCGGCACACAGAGACTATCTCCGGGCGGCGTGCGGGCCGTGCGACGGGGGCATCTCTTCCGGTGAAGCCGACGAACCGGGAGGTTCCGCCGTGCACGGTCCCGCCATGCCCCTCTCCCCCTCCACCGCCGTCTCCGCCTGGCTCCTCGTCCTGCTCTGCGCGGTGAGCGGCGCGTACTGCCTGTGGCGGTCCGGCAGATCCGACGGGGGTCCGGCAGCCGCCGGGGACGCGGTGATGGGCTTCGGCATGGCCCTGATGGCGGTGCCGCTGGGCACGGGCGGCGACTGGCAGGCGCCGCTGCTCGGCGCGGTCTTCTGCGGCGCGGCCCTGCACGCGGCCTGGCTGCTGCGCGGCGGCCTGCACCACGCGCACCACCTGATCGGCTCGCTGACCATGGTCTACATGGCGCTGGCGGCCGGGACCGGGGCCGCCCCCGGTCAGGGGCACGCCCACGCCCAGGGCGCCGGGCTGCCGCTGGTGACCGGGATGCTGCTGGTCTACTACGTCGGGTACGTGGTGCTGGGCGGCGCCCGACTGGTCACCGTGGGGGGAGCCCGGGCCGCCGCGCACCCGGCCCCGGCGGCCGGCCCGGCGGAGGTGATCAAGGCCTGCCGACTGACCATGGCCATGGGGATGTTGGCGATGCTGCTGATGATGTGAGCCCGCGCGCCGCGGCACGAACGTGTGCTCCATCACCCTTCACCCGGACCGTACCCGCAGGTAGTCCCGCGCTCATAGGCTGGGGCCATGATGGTCCCCGCCGTTCTCCTGCTGCTCGGCGCCCTGACCGCGATGCTCGCACCCCGCCTGCTGGGCCGTGCCCAATGGACCGAGCGCGAACCCGTCGTGGCCCTGTGGGCGTGGCAATGCGTGGTGGGCTCGGTGCTCCTGTGCTTCGCGCTGTCGATGCTGCTGAGCGCGGCCGGCGCCTGGCAGGAGGTCCGCGGACGGCTGTTCGCCGCCGCACCGCACCGGGTGGTCGACGCCTACGCGCTCGGCGCGGCGGGCGGCGCCTGGGCCACCGGCACCGCCCTCGCGCTGGCGGGCGGCGGGCTGTGGACCGGCGCGATGCTGGCCCGGGAGGTCCTGCGGGCCCGCGCCCGGCGGCGCGCTCAGGACGCCGAACTGCTGCTCCGGGCCCCGCTGCTGCCCGGCGAGGAAGCCTCCGGGGCACGGCTCGTCGTACTGGAGGGGCAGCGCCCGGACAGCTGGTGGCTGCCCGGGCCGACCCCGCAGCTGGTGGTCACGACGGCGGCGCTGGACCGGCTCAAGGGGAGCCAGCTGGACGCGGTGCTGGCGCACGAGGAGAGCCACGCGGCGGCCCGGCACGACTGGCTGCTGCACTGCTCGCGGGCCCTGTCCAACGGGTTCCCCCAGGTCCCCGTCTTCGCCGCGTTCGAGACGGAGATGCACCGGCTGGTGGAGCTGGCCGCCGACGACGTGGCCTCGCGGCGGTTCGGCCGCCTCACGATCGCCCTGGCCCTGATCGGCCTGAACGAGGACCGCGGGATCTTCGTCCAGAACACCGATCCCGAGGCACACGTCCCGCAGCGGGTGCGGCGCCTGCTGTCGGCCGCTCCCCGGCTGACGGCGGCCCGCCGGATGCGGCTGACCGCCCTGGCGACGCTGGCGCCGGCGATCCCGCTGCTGGTGGCCTTCGGCCCCGGGCTGAGCGCGCTCGCCTGAGCCGTCCGGCCTGACGCGGTGACCGCACCGCTCCGCACCGCTCCGGTCGCGGGGCGGGGCACCGGCCGGCCGGGTGGCGCCTGGCCCGCGACGCCGCCGTCCGGTGCGAGGATCTGCGCATGCGGAGTGATCAGCTGCGGCGGTGGAACCGGACCGGCCGCGCGCTGCGCGGCGCCGCACTCGGCGCCTCGGTGGCCGCCGCCGTCCTGACGGCCCTGGTGCTGGCCCGCTGGGGGCCGCTGATGGCCTGCGACGGCCGGGTGGCGCGCGCTCTGCACGCGCACGCCGTCACCCACCCCGGCCTCACCCACGTCGTGCGGGTGCTCAGCGACTGGTTCTGGGACCCCTGGACCATGCGGGCCCTGGCCGCGGTGGCCTGTCTGTGGCTGTGGAGGCGGGGCGAGGGGCGGTGTGCGCTGCGGATCGCGCTGGTCGTCCTGGGAGCCGCCGCGATCCAGCAGGGGCTCAAGGCACTGGTGGGCCGGGAGCGTCCGGTGTGGCCGGATCCCGTCGCTTCGGCGCACTACTCCGCCTACCCGTCCGGCCACGCCCTGACGGCGACGGTGGTCTGCGGCCTGCTGCTGTGGCTGGTTCCGCGCGGAGCCCCGCGCCGGCTCGCGTGGGCGGCCGCGGCGCTCGCCGCGGTGACGGTCCTCGGGGTCGGCTTCACCCGGGTCTACCTCGGCGTCCACTGGCTTTCGGACGTCCTGGCGGGCTGGCTTCTGGGCGTCGTCCTGGTGGCCCTCGCCGTGCTCACAGCGCCTGGTGGGGCTGGTGGTACAGATGGGGCCTGCTCTGGGCGATCCCCCGCGTCGCCCAGAGCAGACTTTCCCACGCGCTGAGTATATTGGCTCAGAGCCAGTCAACGCAGGAGCAAGCATGTCCCCGCGCAGCGCATCGGTCAATGAAGAATTGCGGAGACGTTCCCGGGAGCGGTTGTTGCAGGCCACGGTCGAGCTGGTAGCCGACCGGGGCTACGAGGACACCAAGCTCGGGGACATCGCCGATCGGGCGGGCACGGCCCGGGGCCTGGTCTCGTACTACTTCCCGGGCAAACGCCAGTTGCTGCAGTCCGCCGTGCACCGGCTGATGCACCTCACGCTGGAAGCGTCACTGGAGCGGGAGCCCCGCACCGAGGACGGCCGCGAGCGGCTCGCGCGCGCTATCGACGCCATCCTGGGGCTGGCCCGGGACCAGCCGCGGCTGATGCGGACCCACATGGCGGGCATCCTCCAGGCGGACGGCTTCGTCCAGTGCGCCGAGCAGCAGCGGCTCGCCGAGCTGCTACGGGACACCGTGGACCGGTACGGCTCGACGGAGGTGGACACCGACTACCCGCTGCTGCGCGCGCTGCTGATGGGCGCCGTGGTCGCGGTGCTGCTGCCGGGTGCGCCGATGCCGGCGGCGCGGCTGCGGGCGGAGCTGTTCCAGCGGTACGGACTGGACTGGGAGCTCGGGTTCCCGCCGGAGGGCGGGCCGCCCGGAGGATCGTTTCCCTCGCCCCGCTAGACCCGACGGGACCTCGCCGGACCCCGGACCCCGGATCCCGGATCCCGGCCTCCAGACCCCCTGGCCCCCTCGGGACCCCCTGGCCCCCTCTGCCTCTCCTCCTCCCCCTCCCGGTCCCCCGCCCTCCGCCGGATGCGCACGGGGACTGCCGGTCCACGGGGCCCGGTGTCATGCTGGGAGCACCTGCGTGAGGAGCTCCACCGTGCTTCGTATCGCCGTCGTCGGTTCGGGCCCCAGCGGGGTCTACGCCGCGCAGACGCTCGTCCAGCAGCGCGAGGTCCCCGGTGTGCGGGTCGACGTGCTCGACCGGCTGCCGGCTCCGTACGGACTCGTGCGGTACGGGGTGGCCCCCGACCACGAGAAGATCAAGTCGCTGCAGGGCAGTCTGCGGACCGTGCTGGAGGACGAGCGGATCCGCTTCCTCGGGAACGTCGAGGTCGGGGGCCCCGGACTGTCCACCGCCCGGCTGCTGGAGCTGTACCACGCGGTGGTCTACTGCGTCGGAGCGGCGCGGGACCGGCTGCTCGGCATCCCCGGGGAGGACCTCGAGGGCGTGCACTCGGCGACGGCCTTCGTGGCCTGGTACAGCGGACATCCGGACGCGGCCGCCGAGGCCTTCGGCCTGCCGGGGGTGGATGCGGCGATCGTGGTCGGGGCGGGCAACGTCGCGGTGGACGTGACCCGGATCCTGGCCCGGGGCGTTCCGGAGCTGGCCCCCACCGACATGCCGCATCCGGCGCTGGACGCACTCGGCGAAAGCGCGGTGCGCGAGGTGCAGATGGTGGCCCGGCGCGGGCCCTCGCAGGGCAAGTTCACCACCAAGGAGCTGCGGGAACTGGGCACGCTCCCGGGGGTGGACGTGCTGACGGACCCGGCGGAACTGGCCGTCGACCCCGCGTACGCGGACCCGGGCGCGCTGCCCGCGGTGAACCGCCGCAACGTGGAGGTGCTGCGCGGCTGGGCGGGCGGCCCGGCGGGCGGCGGGACGGACGGCGCGGCGCGGCGGATCGCGCTGCGGTTCTTCCTGCGCCCGGTGGAGGTGCTCGGCGAGGGCGGCCGGGTCACCGGGATGCGGTTCGAGCGGACGGCCCCCGACGGCCGGGGCGGGGTCACGGGCACAGGCGTCTACGAGGACGTCCCGGCGCAGCTGGTGCTGCGTTCGGTGGGCTACCAGGGCGTCCCGCTGCCCGGCCTGCCCTTCGACGAGCGCAGGGGCACGGTCCCGCACGCGGGGGGCCGGGTGGTCCGGGCCGGCCGCGCCTCGGTCGGCGAGTACGTGGCCGGATGGATCAAGCGCGGCCCGACCGGGGTGATCGGCACCAACCGGCCGTGCGCGAAGGAGACGGTGTCGTCCCTGCTCCAGGACGCGGGGGCGCTGGCCCGGCGCGCGCGGGAGCAGGATCCCCTGGAGGCGCTGCGGGCGGCGGGGCTGCGTCCGGTGGAATGGCCGGGGTGGCTGGCCATCGAGACGGCGGAGGCGGAGCTGGGCCGGTCGCTGGGCCGGCGCTCCGTCAAGATCCCGGACTGGGCGGGCCTGCTGGCCGCGGCGGACCGGACCGGCTGAGCCGCTGCCGCCCGGGCCCTGGCCAGGGCCTGGCCCGGCCGTGGCCGGGACCCGGCCCCCGGCCTATCCCCCGGCCCGGAGGCGGGACTCCTCGGCCGCCGCGGCCGCGAGGATGCCGTCGAGGAGCCCGGGGAAGAGCGCCTCCAGGTCGTCGCGCCGCAGTTCGTTCATCTTGGCCGTGCCCTGGTAGCACTGGCGCACGACGCCGCTCTCGCGCAGGACGCGGAAGTGGTGCGTGGTCGTCGACTTCGTGACGGGCAGCGCGAAGGAGGAGCAGGCCTGCTCCACGTCCGAGGCGGCCAGTTCGCGCACGACGCACAGCCGCATCGGGTCGGAGAGGGCCTGCAGGACGTCTTCCAGCCGGATCTCGGCGCGCTCGGGATGGGCCAGGGTCCGGGTGCCGGCCGTGTCCGTCATGTTCGCTCCCTCGCCCCCGCTCGGTCGCGGCCGCCCGGTTCGGCGGCCCGTCTCCGGCACAGCGTACGAGACTCCCGGAGAACGCGGCCCGGATTCCCCCTCGTTCACCAGGCCCGGGAGTACTGGTCGGGCACGGGCAGCTCCGCGCCCAGTTCCGCGGCGGCGCGGCGGACCCAGTAGGGGTCGCGGAGCAGCTCGCGGCCGAGGAGGATCGCGTCGGCCCCGCCGCCGGCGAGGATCTTCTCGGCCTGCTCCGGTTCGGTGATCAGGCCCACGGCGGCCGCCGGGAGGCTGGTCTCCGCCTTGACCCGGGCCGCGAAGGGGACCTGGTAGCCGGGGCCGACCGGGATGCGGGCGTGCGGGGCGTTGGCGCCGGAGGAGACGTCGAGCAGGTCCACTCCGCGCGCCTGGAGCAGCCCGGCCAGCCGCACCGTCTCGTCGGCGGTCCAGCCCGCCTCCTCGAGCCAGTCGGTGGCGGAGATCCGGAAGAACAGCGGGAGCTCCTCGGGCCACACGGCGCGGACGGCGTCGACGACTTCGAGGGCGAAGCGGGTGCGGTTCTCGAAGGAGCCGCCGTACGCGTCGGTCCGCTCGTTGCTGTACGGGGAGAGGAACTGGCCGATCAGGTAGCCGTGGGCGCCGTGGATCTCGACGACCTCGAAACCGGCCGCGAGCGCGCGCCGGGCGGCCGCCGCGAACTGGCCGGTGATCTCCTGGATCTCCCCGGTCGTCAGCTCGTGGGGCACCGGATCGCCCTCGTGGAACGGCAGCGGACTCGGGGCGACGGGCAGCCAGCCGTGCGGTGCCGACGGGGCGATCGCCCGGCCGCCCTTCCAGGGGCTCTCGGTCGAGCCCTTGCGGCCGGCGTGACCGATCTGGATCCCGGGGACGGCTCCCCGGGACTTGACGAAGGCCGTGATCGGGCGGAGCGCCTCGACCTGGGCGTCGTTCCAGATGCCGAGGTCGTACGGGGAGATCCGGCCCTCGGGGGAGACCGCGGTGGCCTCCTGCAGGAGCAGGCCGGCGCCGCCGACCGCGCGGGCGGCGTAGTGCGCGACGTGCCACTCGCTCGCGACGCCCGCGGCCGGACCGTCGGGCTCGGCGCTGTACTGGCACATCGGGGCCATCCACGCGCGGTTCGGGATGGTCACCGAGCGCAGCGTGTACGGGGCGAAGAGCGCCGTGAAGGCGGCGGGGACGGTGGTGGCGGCAGCGGTGCTCACGAAGGCTCTCCAGTCGTCGCCGGACGCGGGTCCGGGGGTCCGGGGGTTAGTACGAGTTTCACCATACTATGGATTTCCTCGTACTACGAGAATTCTCGTACCAAGTGAGCCGCCGCCGTGTCGTCACGGCGCCACGGGGACGTTGTCGGTGGCCGGGTGCAGACTGGCCCCACAACCGCCATGAGGGACAACGACGTCCGGAGGTGTCGGCCATGACCGACGTGCTACTGCTCGCGGGGACCCGTAAGGGACTGTTCATCGGCCGCCGGGACTCGGGCGGTACGTGGGAGTTCGCCGGCCCCCATTTCAACGCCCAGGCGGTCTCCGCGGTCGCCATCGACCGGCGCGGACCCACGCCCCGGCTCCTGGTCGGCGGGGACAGCTCGCACTGGGGTCCGTCCGTCTTCACCTCCGACGACCTGGGCGCGACCTGGCAGGAGCCCGCCGCGGCGGCCGTGAAGTTCCCCCAGGACACCGGAGCCTCCCTGGAACGGGTCTGGCAGCTCCACCCGGCCGGCCCCGAGGCCCCCGGCGTGGTCTACGCGGGCACCGAGCCGGCCGCGCTGTTCCGGTCGGCCGACCGTGGCGAGTCCTTCGAACTGGTCCGCCCGCTGTGGGAGCACCCGACCCGGGACAAGTGGGTCCCGGGCGGCGGCGGCGAGGGCCTGCACACGGTGATCACCGACCCGCGCGACCCGGACCTGGTCACGGTGGCGGTCTCCACCGCCGGGGTGTTCCGGACCAGGGACGGCGGGGCGAGCTGGAACCCGTCCAACAGCGGGGTCTCGGCCGTGTTCCTGCCGGACCCGCATCCCGAATTCGGCCAGGGCGTGCACAAGATCGCCCAGGATCCGGCGAACACGGACCGGCTGTACCTGCAGAACCACTGGGGCGTCTACCGCAGCGACGACGCCGGAGCCCGCTGGACCGACATCGGCGCCGGACTGCCCTCGGACTTCGGCTTCGCGGTGGCCGCCCACCCCCACCGGCCGGACACCGCCTACGTCTTCCCGCTCAACGCGGACTCCGACCGGGTGCCGGCGGAGCACCGCTGCCGCGTCTTCCGGACCCGGGACGCGGGCGCGAGCTGGGAGCCGCTGTCGACGGGCCTGCCGACCGGGGACCACTACGGGACGGTGCTGCGGGACGCGCTCTGCACCGACGACGCGGACCCGGCCGGAATCTACTTCGGGAACCGCAACGGCGAGCTGTACGCCGGCCAGGACGACGGGGACAGCTGGCAGCTGCTGGCCGAGCACCTCCCCGACGTCCTGTGCGTACGGGCCGCCGTCCTCGCCTAGGCCGCCGGGAGGTACCGCCGCGCACGGCACGCGGCCGCCGTCCGCGCGGGATCGTGTCGGCGTCCGGGGCGACCCGGCATCAGCCGGTGAGGCGGCCGGCTTGGCGCACGGCCTGCGCCAGCCGGCGCACGGCGGGGTCCTCGGTACGTCCCGCCAGCCGGTCCGCGTGCCCGGCGAGGCCGCCGAACGGCACCGCGCCCGGCACCCGTTCCCAGCCCCCGTCCCGTTCGCGCAGCGCGGAGGCGAAGTAGGCCGCCACCGCGGTGACCTGGAAGCGCGGGGGCGCCTGGGTCCACACGTCGCCCCACAGCGCCGCCGCTTCCATCCGGCCGGACTCCTCGTGCGGCGCCCGGGTGCGCGGGTCCAGCCAGCGCACCGTCGCCGTCGCCAGGTGCCCGGCGGCACCGGGACGCAGCCGTACCGCGTACAGGGCGGTCACGGTGTGGCCCGACCCGACCTCACCGCCGTCCACGGTGTCGTCCCGGAACGCGTCGTCGGCGACACGGCGGTCGTCGTAGCCGATCAGCCGGAACCGCTCGACGTTCCGGGGCTCGAAGGAGACCTGCGCCTTGGCATCGCGGGCCCTCAGCCGCACCTGCGCCGGGAGGTCGTCGCAGAACACCTTGCGGGCGCCCTCCGCGTCGGAGACGTACGCGGTGTGTCCGTCGCCCCGGTCGGCGAGCTGTTCCATGAAGGCGTCGTTGTACTCGCTGCCCACGCCCACGCCGAACAGGGTGATCCCGTGCTCGGTCCGGGCTTCGGCGATCCGCTTCAGGACGGCGTCGGCGGAGGTGGCGCCGGTGTTGGCGAGGGCGTCGGAGAGCAGGACCACGCGGTTGGTCGCGTCCGGGCGGAGCGCCTTGACCGCGACGTCGTACCCGCGGGTGACGCCCGCCTCCACATTGGTGGAATCGGCGGTGCGCAGAGCGTCGACGACCTCGTGGATCTGCTCGCGGTGGCCTTCGACGCGCGTCATCGGCAGCCGGGTCCGGGCCGTGCCGCTGAAGGTGACGACGGCGACCGAGTCGTCCTCGCGCAACTGGTCGGTCATCAGGTTCATGGAGGTGCGGACGAGGTCGAGGCGGCCGGGCTCGGCCATGGACCCGGAGACGTCCACGACGAAGGTGAGCGCCGCGGGCGGCCGCCGGCCCTCGCCTCCCGCCGCGCCGTCCGAGCCGTCCGAGCCGTCCGCGGTGCGGGTGGCGAGACCGACCCGGACCAGCGCCCAGTCCGCGTCGGTGGTGCGGGCCCCGTCGACGGTGACCGAGAAGCCGTCCCCGTCGGGCTCCCGGTAGTCCTGCCGGAAGCTGTTGACGAACTCCTCGGGGCGCACGGTGGCGGGATCGGGCAGGTGGCCGTCGGCGAGGGTGCGCTGGGCGTACCCGTAGCTGGCGGTGTCCACGTCGAGCGCGAAGGTCGAGAGGTAGTCGGGGGGCGGTGCGGAGGCTCTCCGCCCGTCGCTCTCCCCCTCCGCGCCGTCCCCCTCCGTGCCGTCCCCCGCGGAGAAGGAGGCGGCGGGCCGCGGCCAGGACTCGGCACCCTTCGCCCTCCGGTCGGCGGCCTTCTCTCCGCCGCCCCCGCCCCCGCTCCCGCAGCCGGTCAGCAGCACGCCGCCGGCGGCGAGTGCGGCGATCAGCCGGCCGTACGTCCTCCTGCGCGCCGGGCGTCCACCGGGCAGGATCCGGTTCCCGCGCGCGGCGCGGCCCTCTTGGACATTCATGCGTCTCCCTCGAAGCGTCGTCGGTGGTGAATGTGACGTCCGGGAGGGGAAGTTGGAGCATGCGAACGTGTTGCGAACGCGTATCGAAGCGACAACGGCGGACCGCGGTCCTCCCGGAAAACCAGTGGGGGGCGACGGGTGGGCGTGGCAGGCTTGCGCGGTGATCGCTGACCTGGCTCCTCGCTTCCTCGGCTGGGACGACGTGGACCCCGCCCGGCATGTCTTCGACGCCGCGTCAGTAGCGCGGACAGTGCGCTCGCTCGGCCCGGCCCGGTGCGTGCCCATCCGCCCGGACGTCCCTTTCGGGGACTCCGCGATGAACACCTGGAGTCGTGGCGAGGCCGAGTCCTGGGCCGACGCCATGTCGTACGCCCTCGTCCAGCACTACGGCGGGTGGACCGTCGGGTGGCGCTGGTCGCACGACGAGGGGGATTTCGATGGCGGACCGGTAGGAAACTGGTGCTGTCCGCGGGACTCGATCACGACGCCGGAAGAGACACTGAACCGCGTCGAGGCCGCCCTGCGTGAGTGGCGCGCGTGGCTGGAGTCCCTCGCCGGCTGGTTCGAGGCGTACCCCCTGGACCTGGCCGGCATCGAGGACCAGCGGATCCTGTGGGAGCGCGCGGCGAGGAACCTGATCCTGCAGGTCGTCGACCGCACCGGGTGCGGCAGCGGTTGGCACACCCACTGCCGCCAGGTGCTCACCTGGTTCCTCCATCGCTGGGCCGTCGCACCCGACGTGGCCAGGGGCCTGGTCGACGAGGCGATCGGTGGACGGTTCCACAGCTGGACCGGTCCTGACACGGTGGTGGTCGACGACGTCGCGGAGCGGCTCGCGCTCTCGCTGCAGCCGGCCGACGGCTGTACCCGCGCGGACGCGCCGGCTCGAGACCACCTGCGGCAATGGCTCGCGGTACGCGAATCGGTGCCGTGGCACGAGATCCCGGACACCGGTACGGACGGACCGGTGGTGCCCCTCCGCGACGGCGCGGCGGAGGACATCCGGGCCTTCGACGGCGCCATCGACCCTGCCCGCGCCGAAGGCCTGCTCAGCGCGCTGGAACTGCTCCGAGCCGACGCGGTGCGCGGAGCGCGGCTCGATTTCGCCCTGCTCAGCAGCTGGCAGCAGCGCGTCCTGGGCACCCCGCGGCCGCCACGGTTCCGCGACTCGCCCGCCTTCGCCAAGGGAGGCCGGGAGCGCTACGGCATCGGACCGGACACGCCGGCCCGTTTCGACACGTGCCTGGCCGAGAGCGCATCGGGCACCGGCCGGCCTCTCGGCCTGGCCGCCCGCGCCGCCCGCGCCTACCTCGACATCTGCTTCTTCCACCCCTTCGACGACGGCAACGCCCGGTCCGCGTTCCTCGCCCTCGTCTTCGTCCTCGCCCGCGAGGGCGTCGCACTCGAGGGAGTCAGCCTCCTGCGCCGCATCACCTTCGAGGCCCACGCCCCCCAGGACCCGCTGGCCCTCGCCAACTACATCAACGTCCATCGTGCGGAGACCCGGCGCCGCACCGCCGACTCCACCGGCTCTCCGTCGAGGTGAGCTCCTCAAGGGGCGAACGCCGCCGACTCCGGCGCCCCGTCACATGGACGCCCCGTCACACGGACCGTGCCCCGCGGCCGTGACGACTTGCGGGAGGCGGCCGTGGACGGCCGACTGGGCCAGTAGAGTGATCGCCGTGGCAGCACGACCGTTGAACGAGATCGTCGAGCCGGGCTGGGCCCGCGCTCTGGAGCCGGTGGCGGCGCAGATCGCCGCGATGGGCGACTTCCTGCGCGCCGAGATCGCGTCGGGGAGAACGTACGTCCCGGCCGGGACGAACGTCCTGCGCGCGTTCCAGCAGCCCTTCGACGAGGTGAAGGTGCTGATCGTCGGGCAGGACCCCTACCCCACACCGGGGCACGCGATGGGCCTGTCCTTCTCGGTCGCGCCCGAGGTCAGCCCCTGGCCGCCGAGCCTCGACAACATCTTCCGCGAACTGCACGCCGACCTCGGTACGGGGCGCCCGGCCAACGGGGACCTGACCCCGTGGACCCGGCAGGGCGTCCTGCTGCTCAACCGCTCGCTCACCACCGCCCCGCGCAAGCCCAACGCCCATCGCGGCAAGGGCTGGGAGGCCGTCACCGAGCAGGCCATCCGCGCGCTCGCGGCGCGCGGGAAGCCGCTGGTGTCGGTGCTGTGGGGACGCGAGGCCCGCAATCTGCGGCCCCTGCTCGGCGAGTTGCCGGCGGTGGAGTCGGTGCACCCCTCCCCCATGTCCGCCGACAACGGGTTCTTCGGCTCCAGGCCGTTCAGCAGGGCGAACGACCTGCTGGTCCGCCAGGGAGCGCAGCCGGTGGACTGGCGGCTGCCCTCTCAGCCCGCGACCGGGTAGAGGGAGCCCCGCCGCCCTTCCGGCGACGTCAGCCAGGCCAGCTTCTCCGCCGTACCCGTGTCCGGCAGCGGGTTGTGCATCACGATCAGCAGATCGGGGCGGGCGGGGACGCGCAGTTGCGTCGCCTCCATGAACAGCGTGCCCACGAGCGGGTGCTCGATCTCCTTCTTGATCTGGCCGGCGGGCCGCACGTCCCGGCGGTCCCACAGCTCGGCGAACTCCGGGCTGCGTTCCCGGGCTTCCTCGACCACCGCCTGGAACCCCTCGTCCTCGGGCCGTTCCGAGCACTGCGCCCGGTACTGGGCGACCAGATCGGCGGCGATCTCCTCCCAGCGCGTGGAACGGCCCCGGTAGACCGGGTCGGTGAAGAAGGCGATCAGACAGTTCTGCACGATCTCCGGGCGCATGCCGAGCACCACCGCGGACGCGTCGTTGTACACCACCGTGTTCCAGTAGGCGTCCATGATGTGCGCGGGGAACGGCATCCAGCCGTCGATCAGCCGCGTCAGGCCCTGGCACATGTCCCGGTCCCCGGGCGCGACGTCGAGGGCGGGCGGGTTGAGGCCCGCCAGCACGTACAGGTGCCTGCGCTCGGCGCTGCTCAGCCTCAGGACCCGGCCCACCGCGTCGAGGACCTGCGGCGACACCGTGATGTCGCGGCCCTGCTCCAGCCATTGGTACCAGGAGGCCCCGACCCCGGCGAGCACGGCGACCTCTTCCCGGCGCAGGCCCGGGGTACGGCGGCGCGCCCCGCCGTCCGGCAGCCCGGCCTCCGCCGGAGTCACCCGGGCCCGCCTGCTCATCAGGAACTCCCGCAGTTCGGAACGGCGGTGCCGGTCGATCGGTGTGGCCACGGACTCCCCCTGTCGGCTGCCTGGTGGTGCCACCAACAGGATAAGTTCCCACTCCCCACGGTCGTTCCCGCGCACCGAGGGTGATGACCATGACGATCGACACACAGACCGCGGTCACCGGATCCCGTCCGGCGGCCACCGGGGACGACCGGCTCACCGGCCGGGCCAGACTGGTCCTCTTCGTGCTCTGCGCCGCCCAGTTCATGGTGGCGCTCGACTTCTCCGTACTGAACGTGGCCCTGCCGGTGCTCGGCGAGGACCTGGGCCTGAGCCGGTCCGCGCTCCAGTGGGCGGTCACCGCCTTCGCGCTGCCCTCCGGCGGCTTCCTGCTCCTCTTCGGCCGGGTCGCCGACCTGTACGGGCGCAAGAAGATGTTCCTGGCCGGCCTCGCGCTCTTCGGCTCCGCCTCGCTGCTGGCCACCCTCGCCTGGGACCCCGCGTCCTTCCTGGCGGGACGCGCCCTGCAGGGCCTCGGCGCGGCGGTCATCGTGCCGACCGGCATGTCCCTGCTGACGACGACGTTCCCCGAAGGACCGCTGCGCGACAAGGCGCTCGGTATCTCCGGCACGCTGCTGTCCCTCGGCTTCACCATCGGCATGGTCCTCGGCGGCGTGCTGACCGACACCCTGGGCTGGCGTTCCACGATGGGACTCCTCGCGCTCGCCGCGGCGGTCGTGCTCGTCCTGGCCCCCGGCCTGCTGCCCGAGTCGCGCACCCCCGAGCGGCCGCGCTTGGACGTACCGGGCGCCGTCACCGTCACCGGCGGCCTGCTCGCCCTGATCTACTCGCTGTCCACGGCGGCCCAGCGCGGCTTCGGCGGCGCGGACGTCCGGATCACGCTGGCCGCGGGACTGGCCCTGTTCATCGCGTTCGTGGTGGCGGAGTCGAAGTCCCCGGCGCCCCTGGTCTCCCTGCCGATGCTCGGGCGGCGCACGGTGGCCTGGGGCAACATCGGCGGACTGGTGACCTTCGCGACGATGTCGACGGTCGTCTTCGTGCTGACCCTCTACCTCCAGGAGACGCTGCACCTGTCGTCCTTCCGGACCGGCCTGGTCTTCGGCGTCCAGGGTGCCGCGTCGGTCCTCGCCGGCTCGTACGCCCCCAAGGTGATCGGCCGGTTCGGCGCCCGCCGCACCCTGGTCGGATCGCTCTTCGGCCAGGGCGCGTTGACCGGCGCGCTGCTCGCCGTGGGCTCCGGGTCGGGCGCGCTGGTCGCGACCGTCGCCGTATCACTGGCCAGCATGTTCCACCTCGGTGCGATCATCTCGTACGGACTGACCGTGACGAGCGGCGTGCCCGACGAGGAGCAGGGCCTGGCGACGGGCCTGGTGACCACCACCCAGCAGGTCGGCCTCACCATCGGGATCCCGCTGCTCGGCGTCCTGGCCACCACGGGGGCCTCGCTCTTCGACGGGGTGCGCACGGTGCTGGCGATCGACGCGGCGATCGTGGTCTCGGCCGCGGTCCTGGTCGGTTTCGGCCTGAGGGGCCGCTCGAGGGGCTGAGGACGGCGGGCGGGGACCGGGCACGGCGGGCGGGGGGCCGAGGGCGCGCGACCGGGCAGGCCCGACCGATCAGTTGAACCGTGTATGACATTCCGTGGATAAATACGGACAGATGCCGCCCGTTGAGGCCCTGCCCGAACACCCGGATCCGATAAACCAGTAGCATGCGGCGCCATGAGCTCCCCCACTGGGCCCGCAAATGGCCTGCCCGTACGAATGCCGCGACCCCGCCAGACCGGACGGCACCGCCGGCCCGAGCCCGCGGTGGCGCCCGAGGGCGCACCCGCGCTGGTGCTCGCCGTGCCCGGTGCCCCTTCGGCCGCCTCGCGGGGGCTCGCGGAGGAAATCCTCAGCATCGGCCGCTCCGAGCTGCCCGGCCTGGACGCGCGCGTCGGATTCCTCGACGGCGACGACGCCACCGAGTTCCCGTCCCTGTCGGGCGTGCTGACCGCCGTCGCGCAGGACCGCGCCGCGCGCGCGGAGTTCGCCCGCGCCGCCGGACACGAGACGCCCGCGCCGACCGGCCCCGACGCCGTGGTCGTGCCCCTGCTGGCCGGCCCCGACGGGGACCTGCTGCGCCGCGTGCGCCAGGCCCTGATGGACTCCTCGGCCGCCGCCGAGCTGGCCGACGCGCTCGGCCCGCACCCGCTGCTCGCCGAGGGGCTGCACGTCCGGCTGTCCGAGGCCGGGCTCGCCCGCGCCGACCGGGCCAGGCTCTTCAGCGTGACCACGGCCGCCGACGGCATCATCCTCGCCACCACCGGCGGCGAGGAGGCCGTGAAGGCCGCCGGGATCACCGGCATGCTGCTGGCCGCCCGCCTCGCGGTGCCGGTCATGGCCGCCGCGCTGGACGAGGAGGGCTCGGTGGCCGCGACCGCCGACCAGCTCCGCCGCGAGGGCTCGGCCCAGCTGGCGCTGGCCCCGTACCTGATCGGCCCGGAGGCCGCCGAGGGGCTGCTCGACACCGCCTGCAAGGAGGCCGGGTGCAGCGCCGCCGAGGTGCTCGGGGCGTACCCCGCGCTCGGCAAGCTCGCCGTCGCGCAGTACTCCGCGGCCCTCGGCATCACCCTGGGCGCCGCCGCCCACTGACCCCTCCCGCTCATGCCGTACGGACGAGAGCCCGCGCCCCGTGATTCGGAGCGGGGGCGGGTGGCGGCGGACAGCTGGGGGGGGGGGGGGGGGGGGCGCCGCCCCGCCCGCGGCCCGGGGGGGGGGGGCCG
>NZ_JBSGWY010000022.1:102442-133145 GCF_053609145.1 Streptomyces sp. NPDC054961
GGCGATGACCTCGCGGGCGTCGTAGGGGGTGCGGGAGTCGAGCGGGACCGCGCCCGAACACCCCGACGGGGGCCCCGGGGGGGCGTCGGGGGCCGCGAACGGCCCCGGGAGGGCCCCCCGCGGCGGGTGGGGGGGGCGGCGGCGCCCTCGCCCGTGACGGGGCGGGTGCGGGTGCCGCTCCCGCGCCGGCCGTCTCGGCGCGGGTGTCAGCCGAAGACCACGCAGGTGGCGGCGGGTACGGCCAGCGATCCGGCGCGGCGCGGCTGTCCGGTCAGCTGGTCCACGTCGAACCAGGTGACGTCCCCGGAACGCTCGTTGGCCGCGTAGAGCCGGCGCCCGGACGGGTCGACGGCGAGGTCGCGCGGCCAGTCACCCCCGCACGGCACGGTCCCGGTGAGCTGCGGCTTCTCGGCGCCGCCGGCGAGGGAGAAGGTGGCGATGGTGTCGGCGCCGCGGACGGCCGCCCATACGAACCGGCCGTCGGGCGAGGCCACGATCGCCGAGGGACAGACCTCCGGAGCCCCTGAGCCGCCCTGGGAGGCCACCGGAACCTCCGAGACCGGTTCCAGTGCGCCCGACCCCGCGTTCCAGCGGCAGACGGTCAGCTGCGGATCCAGCTCGTGCAGGACGTAGACCACCTCGCCGGAGGGGTGGAAGGCGAGGTGGCGGGGGCCGGTCCCGGCGCGCAGCGCGGTCTCGGCGTGGACGCGCAGGGCTCCGGTGGCCGGGTGGGACGCGCAGACCCGTACCGAGTCGGTCCCGAGGTCGACGCTGAGCACCCAGCGGCCGGTGGGGTCGGGCAGCACCTGGTGGGCGTGCGGTCCCTTCTGCCGCCCGGCGTCGGGGCCGGAGCCGTGGTGGGCGAGCACCTCGGGGGGCCCGCCGATCGAGCCGTCCTCGGCGAGCGGGAGGCTGCTGACGCTGCCGGAGGTGTAGTGGGCGGTCAGCAGCCGGCGCCCGGCCACGCTGAGGTGGGTGGGGCCGGCGCCACCGACCCCGACGGCGGTTCCGAGGGGGGTCAGCCCGTCGGCGGTGGTCCGGAAGGCTCCCACCGCGCCGCGGTCGGTCTCGCTCACGGCGTAGAGCACGCCGGTGCGCCGGTCGTGGGCGAGGTACGAGGGGTCCGCGAGGGCGCCGGTCACCGACAGGGCGGTCAGCGACCCGGTGGCCGGATCCACGGCCGCGGTGGTGACACCGCGGCCGCCCCCCGAGGTGAACGAGCCGATCCAGGCCCGGTGTCCGCCGCCGCGGGCCGTACGGTCCGTACCGCCCACAACACTGTCCGCGTCGCCCACTGGAGTCCCTCTCCGCCGTTCCGGATCCGTACGGGAGGACGCTAACAGAAGGTCTAGACCAAGTCGCGCCCCTGGGCCCGCTCCTGCGCGCCCCGATGATGAACGTACGCCGTCGCGCTCGGTGTGTCCTCAAAAGTACGATGAAAGACGGGAGTTGCCGAACCGGATATCGGCGGCACGATCCAGGACCAGTCCGCGCCCACGTCCCGCCCCCTGCGCTCCTCCTTCTCCACGTGGGTCAGGAAGCGCCGGGACTCGGTGTGGTGGTCGGCGATGGTGACCTTGGCCCGGTCGAAGGAGTGCAGCACCGCCCGGTTGAGTTCGACGAGCGCCCGGTCCTTCCAGAGGGAGCGGTCGCTGGCGGTGTCGAGGCCCATCCGGCGGGCGACGGCGGGCAGCAGGTTGTAGCGGTCCGTGTCGGCGAGGTTGCGGGCACCTATCTCGGTGCCCATGTACCAGCCGTTGAAGGGCGCCGCCGGGTAGTGGATGCCGCCGATCTCCAGGCACATGTTGGAGATGGCCGGTACGGCGTGCCAGCGCAGGCCCCAGTCCGTCCAGCCGTCGCCGCCCCGCTCCCCGTCCGGGTGCTCGATGGGCACTTCCAGGACGGCGTCCGGGGGGACGTCGAACCAGCGGGGTTTGTCGTCGACCCCCTGGACGACCAGCGGCAGCAGGTCGAAGGGGGTCCCGGAGCCCCGGGCCCAGCCGAGGGCGAGCAGGGCGCTCGTGAGCTCGGCGTTGCGGGCGTCACCGACGGTGACGGAGGGGTGGTCCCCGTAGCCGGCGTACCGGACCAGTTGCTCGCTCCAGATCAGCGGCCCCGGCCGGTCCGGGGCATCGGGCGCGAAGACCGTGATCGTGGGCCGGACCCTGCCGCCGTTGGTCGCCTCGCGGAGGTGTGCGAAGCACTCCTCCGCGATCTCCCCGGCCTCGGTGAGCCCGCGGCGGTCACGCACGCGCAAGGAGTTCCAGTACAGCCTGCCTATGCAGCGGTTGCTGTTGCGCCAGGCCACCCGGGCGCCGTGCACGAGCTCTTCGGGAGTGTGCCGGTAGGTGCCCGTCCCGGCGAGCTCGGCCCGCACGGCGGCGAGCCGTGCGCGCGGGTCACCCGCGTCCGGGTTCTCCCTGTGGAACAGCCGGACGAACTCCTCGGCCGCTTCCCATACCTGGGCGGTGGTGGAGCGCTGTCGAAGCATTTCCATCACGGGCAGTTACCCCCCTGTCCGACCGGATCCACCCTGTACGTGCCGGATGAAGGCGCGACGCACCATCAGCCGTTGTACATGTCGCAGGTCAGCGCCGTACGTGGCGAGCGCCCGGAACACTCCTCCGTGTGCTCTTCGCCGATCGGCCTGCGGACGGGCGGCGGCGGGGCGTATGATCCGCCGAAAATCCCGGGCCGACGGCCCGGAACGACCGACGGCCCGGCACGGCCGTGCGCCCCCGGGTCAGGCGCTGATGACCAGCGGGGCCCGGGGGTGGGTGCGCAGCGGGACGTGCAGGGCGACCAGCGCGTGTTCCAGGCCGTGCAGGTGGGCCAGGGCGGGCTCGGCGGCGTGCGGGCGCGGGGCGGGCGGGGCGCTGGGTTCCGAGGCATCGCGCGGTCCGGTCAGCGTCGCCACGGCCGCCTCCACGCGCCAGCAGGCGGCGGCGAGACGGGCGTCGTGCGAAGCCTGCGGATCAGCCGCGACGGTCACCAGTCCGCGCACCTCGCGGGCGCAGTCGTCGAGCAGCCCGAGGACCTGGCGGGCCCGCGCCTTGCGGGCGCGAAGCGGGCTCAGCGGGTGGACGAGGGGCGCGAGGGCCATCCGTACCCGGCCCAGCAGCAGTTCGAGCTCGGCGGCGTGCGGGGCCGGATCGGCGTCGGGGTCCCCGGCGAGCCGGTCGAGGGAGGCCGCGGTGGAGGCCCGTACGCAGTGCAGGGCGCGCTGGATCCAGGCCTCGTTGGCGGCGTGCGTGGTGACGGGCAGGACGAGGACGACGGCGAGCGCGGCGCCCAGCGCGCCGACGGCGGTCTCCTCGAAGCGCAGGAGCAGCAGGCCGGGGTGGAGCACGCCGAGGAGTCCGTAGAGCAGTCCCGCCATGACGGTGACGAAGAACATCATCCAGGAGTACGACGGGGCGGCGGTGTAGAAGATGCCGAACACGCACACCGCGACCAGCGCGGCCGTGGGGACGGGGGCTCCGTGCAGCGGCACCGCGACCAGCAGGCCGGCGGCGATGCCGACGACCGTGCCGAGGACCCGGCGGAAGCCCCGGACCAGGGTCTCGCCCCGGGAGGCCGTGTTGACGAAGATCCACCAGGCGGTGCCGACGGCCCAGTACCAGCGGTCCTCGGAGAGCGCCTGGCCGATGCCGAGCGCGAAGGCGCAGGCGGCGGTCGCCTGGAAGGCCTGCCGGGTCGTGGGCCGCGCCAGCCCCGTACCGGGCAGTCCGGGCGGCGCGGGGGCGGGCGGGGTGCGCCGCTCGATGGGCCAGAGCGCGAAGCGGACGGCCGCCGCGGACAGCAGCGCCAGGGTGACGGCCGCGAACAGCTCGGGGAGCTGTGCGGGCCGCGCGTGCAGGAACTGGGTGACGAAGAACATCATGAAGCCGAAGACCCCGAGCGCGTGTCCACGGGGGCCGAACCGGCGGGCGTGGACCCCGGCGAAGACGACCGCGAGGAGGGCCGCGTCACGGGCGAGCGGAACCCCGTGCAGGGTGGTGGCCAGCGCCAGCACCGGGAAACCGGCGACGGGCAGCAGGGCGGTGGTCACCCGCTGGGCGCGCACCGTCGGGTCGAGCACGGTGAAGAGCGCGAGCAGCGCGGCCAGCCCCCCGGTGATCGACGCGACCAGCGAGAACCCGCACAGCTCGGCCGACGTCACGGCGAACGCGATGCCGATGACGGCCCGCGTGGAGTTCCTGAGCCTTGCGCGCCCCGGGTCCGGAGCCACGAACATCCTCTTCACGGCGGTGTGCCGCCCCCCTTGCGATGAACACGCCGGGCCGGCTTCCGCCCGGGGGTGGTGGGCGGCGTGCGGACACGGCGAAGGCGCCGCGCTCCGGTGCGGCGCCGTTGCCGCTCCGGCGCCGCGCGGCGCCCGTAAGTACATGGATATGACACAGATAAGCATCCGGAGACCTATTGGCTCAACTCGGCGTCGGAGAGGTGGGCCATTGGCACAGTTCCCTGCGGCGATTTTCGGCCAGACGGAGCCAGCGGGCCACGGGGCGGCGGCAGGCGGGGCCGGACACCCCCTAGGGGTCCGGGGGGCTCTCCGTCGGGACGCAGAGGACCGGGACCGGGGAGAGGTGCAGCAGCTTGTGCGGGGTGGAGCCCAGGAGGGCGCCCCGGATCGGGCTGTCGCCCCAGCTCCCGACGATGATCACGCGCGCCCGGTGCCGCCGGGCGGCGTCGAGGAGGGCCGGGGCCGGTTTCTCGTCCATCACCTCGACCGTGGAGGGCACCCCCGCCTCGTCCGCGGCTTCCACCGCGCGGGCCAGCGCGCTGCGGCCGGCCTCGCGGACGGCCTCCCGGTGCGCGCGGTACTCCTCGCCGGCGGCGCCGGGGGCGGCCGCCCCGTAGACGAGGACGAGCGGCTCGCCGAAGGCGGTGGCCACCTCCAGCGCCACGCGCAGGGCGCGCTCCGCGCCGGGCGATTCGTCGTATCCGAGGACGACGGACATCGGTACTCCTCTCGGGCTCGTGCGACGGGGCCGGAGGCGGGGGCCGCGGCAGGGCGGGGGCGGGGGCAGGACCGGGGCGGGCCGGAGGACCAGCCGGAGGGCGGGGGCCGGGTCAGGGCTTCCTGATCCCGTGGACGAGGTCCGGGTCGACGACGCCGCGCCGCTCCAGCCAGAAGCGTCCGTCCCGGACCCGCCAGAAGCACATGATCAGCACTCCGACGACGGCGATGCCGATCCCGATGACCAGCGGCGGGCCCAGTCCGTACCAGGAGACGCCGCCCGCCGAGTTCCCCGGGTCCGCCATGCTGGCGACGGACTTCACCAGCAGCCAGGCGAGCAGTCCGGCGCCGACCACCGGGCCGAGGCCGATCAGCAGGAAGTTGTGCACGCTCTCCAGCAGGTGGCGGCGGTAGTACACGGCGCAGGCCACGCCGGTGAGCGCGTAGTAGAAGGCGATGAGCAGGGACAGGGCGGTGAGCGAGTCCAGGAGGGCGTTCTCGCTGATCTGGTTGACGGAGAGGTACCAGAAGATGGCGATGGCGGCCACCCACCAGGTGCTCACGTCGGGGGTCCTGAAGCGCGGATGGATGTGGGCGAGGTGCGGCGGCAGGGCGTGCCGGCGGGCCATCGACAGGGCGGTGCGGGAGGCGGGGATGATCGTGGTCTGGGTGGAGGCGAGGGCGGACGTGCAGACGGCGAGCAGGACGACCCAGTCCCAGCCGCCCATGACCTCGTGCGCGAGGACGGCGAAGACGGCCTCCTCCTCGCCCGCGTTCGCGGCGAGGAACTCCGTGCCCGCGTAGGCGACGACCGCGAAGCCGACGGACAGGTACGTCACCAGGAGCACCACGGTGGACCAGATGCCCGCCTTGCCCGGCGCGGTGGCGGAGTCCTCGACCTCCTCGGTGAGGTTGACCGCCGACTCCCAGCCCCAGTAGATGAAGACGCCGAGCAGCAGACCGCCGGTCAGGGCGGCGCCGCCGGCGCCGAAGGGGTTGAGCCATTGCACGGAGGGCCTGATCGCGTCGAGGCTGCTGGTGTCGGCGTAGACGCGGTAGAGGGCGACCACCGCGAAGGCCAGCAGGAAGAAGACCTGGGCGAGGATCAGGACGTCCTGGAGCCGGGCGGACATCTCGGTGCCCACGACACAGACGGCGGTCATGACCAGGATCACGGCGACGGCGAGCGTCTGGCGGATCACCTCGTTCGCCGCCCAGCCGTCGAGTCCGGCGGCGAGCAGGCCGAAGTGGACGGCCACGTCGGCGAGGGAGCCGATGACGAGCACGCCGGTCATCGCGATGGCCCAGCCGCCGAGCCAGCCCGCCCAGGGGCCCATGGCGCGCGTCACCCACGAGAACGTGGTTCCGCAGTCCTGGTCGACCTTGTTGAGGTAGTAGAAGGCGGCGGCGATCAGCAGCATCGGCACGAAGGAGGCCAGCATGACCCCGGGCGCGTAGATCCCGGCGAGCGCGACGATCGGGCCGATGACCGCGGCCAGGGAGTAGGCGGGCGACGTGGAGTTCAGACCGATGACGAGCGCGTCGAGGAATCCGATCGCGTTGGCCTTGAGGCCCGGGTCCGCGTCGGGGTCCGCTGAGGGGTCGGTGCCCACGCCCGCGGTCGCTCCCGGTCCTGCCGCCGGTCCCGGCCCTGATCCCGGTCCTGTTCCTGGTCCCGGTTCCCGCTCCGGGGGCTCTGGGAGGCCGCCGTCCGCGCCGTGGTGAGCCATGTAGGCATCCTCACGCAGACCGGGTCGGCGCGCGAGGCGGGAGCGTCAGGGGCGGGTGTTCCAGCCCGCGATCACGGGGAGGCCGTGCTCCGTGGAGAGGCGGCTGAAGGTGCCCGTGCGGAGCAGGAACAGGCGTCCGGCCTCGGGGGGCAGGCCGAGGTAGCGCGCGGTCAGCACGCGCAGCAGGTGGGCGTGGGCGACCAGGACCACGTCACCCCGGTCCTCGCGCAGGATGTCGGCCACCCGGTCGAGCACCCGGTCCACGCGGGCGCCGACCTGGGCGGCGTCCTCACCCGGGTGCTCCGCGTCGCCGGGCGGTACCCCGTCGGTCCACAGGGACCAGCCGGGGCGCTCGCGCAGGATCTCCGCGGTGGTGACGCCCTCGTAGCCGCCGTAGTCCCACTCGTACAGGTCGGGGTCGGTGACGCCGCCGGTCAGACCGGCGAGCTGGGCCGTGGCGACCGCCCGGCGCAGCGGGCTGGTCACCACCAGGGCCTGGCGCCGGTCCCGGAAGGACGGGGCGAGCGAGAGGGCCTCCTCGACCCCGCGCGCGGTCAGCGGGACGTCGGTGCGCCCGGTGTGCCGCCCGGTCGCGCTCCAGGCCGTCTCGCCGTGCCTCACCAGCAGCAGGTCGCTCATCCTTCGGACCCTAGTCCCCCCGGCAGGTCCGCGCCGTACGAGCGGGTCGCGGAGGCAGGCCCGGAAACGATGCGCAAGCGATGCAAGTTGGTCCCGGGATCCGCTCTCGACAGTCTCGGTGCATGGACATCGAGTACGGCGATCACGTCGCGGCGGGCTTCGCGGCCGGCGACGAGGACTGCGTGGCGGTGGTCTACCGGCACTGGCGGCCGCTGGTGCACTCCCTCGCCCGGCGCTCGCTGGGCGACGAGCGGGAGGCCGAGGACGTGACCCAGCAGGTGTTCCTCGCCGCCTGGCGCGGCCGGAACGGCTACCGCCCCGGGCCGGGCGGCTTCGGGGCCTGGCTGACCGGCATCACTCGCCACAAGGTGGCCGACGCCCTGGCGGCCCGGACCCGGCGGGCGAAGGCGGCCGACGCCGCCGTCCGCCTCAGCGCCCTGGCCACTCCGGAGCCGGTGCCGGGCCCGGAACGGGCCGTGGAACGGGTGGTGGTGCTGGAGGAGTTGGCCCGGCTGCCTTCGGCGCAGCAGCGGGTGCTGCGGCTCGCCTTCTACGCGGACCTGACCCAGTCGCAGATCGCGGACCGCACCGGACTGCCGCTCGGCACCGTCAAGAGCCACATGCGGCGGGCGCTGCACCTCCTGCGGCAGTCGCTGGAGCCGGGCCTCCCGCAGCGCCTGCCGCAACCGACTCGATGACCGCCAGCCCCGAGCGGAGCCCGAACAGCCGCTCGGCGCGGGCGGGCAGGGCCGGGGTTCCGGCGCCCCAGCCGGGCCCGGCGAGCAGCAGCGCCGAATGGCCCCGGGCGCCGCGCGGACCCCACTCGATGCCCGCGACGGACCGGGAGAGCGACGCGTCCGCGGTCGTACGGGACTGCGCCCAGAGGACGACGGCCCGCGGACCCGTCCGCCGCACCGCCTCGCACAGGGCGTCGGCGGGCAGCGCGGCTCCGAACATCCGCACGGGCAGCGCGCGTTCCCCGAGAGCGGCCGCCAACGCCTCCATCGGCAGGCTGTGCTGCTCCCCCGGCGTGCAGGCCAGCAGCACCGGAGGGGTCCGGAGCGGCTCCGGGGCGGGCCGGATCCGGTGCAGGGCCGAGGAGACGTACCAGGACAGCAGGTGTTCCACCTCGATGTAACGCTCCCCCGCCGAGGCCCACTTGCGGCCCACCGCGTGCAGGGTCGGCGCGATCACCTCCTCCCACGCGGTGACCAGGCCCAGCTCCGCGAGCGCGCCGGCCAGCAGGTCCTCCACGGCCGGCGCGTCCAGTCGTACGGCGGCCCGCGCGAGCCCCCTGCACTCCGGGCGGACGTCCCCGAGGCGCAGCGCGCGGGGCCCTCCCGGGGCCGCCGCACCGACCGGCGGCGCTGCGGGGGCGAGGGCCCCGGGGGCCGTGCCCCGGGCCACCCGGGCCGCCTCGGACGGCGGCACGCCCTGGGTGGTGAGGCGGCACATCAGCTCCAGGCGGGCGATGTCCCCGGGGGTCCAGCGGCGGTGCCGGCCGTCTTCGCGGCGGGCCGGGCCGATGGCGTAGCGGCGCTCCCACGAGCGCAGCGTGGTCGGCGAGACCCCCAGGCGCCGGGCGACGGCGCCCGTGCCGAGCGCGGCGGGCGGGGACTGCGGGGGTTCGGGCTCCACCGTTCCACCGTACGGCGCGGCGGGTCCCCGGGTGCTCACCCGGCGCCGGACCCGGCCTCGCGGCCGCGGCGGAAGCGGTCGAGGCCGTCGGCGAGTTCGACCACCGGGCCGGGGTAGTCGTAGGCGGCCCGCTCCGGTCCCGTCAGCCGCCACGGTTCGTGCACGCGCGGAGCGGCGAGCGAGGCGAGTTCGGGGAGCCAGCGGTGCACGTAGGCGCCGTCGGGGTCGTAGCGCAGGCCCTGGCGGACCGGGTTGAGGACCCGGTTGGGGCGGGAGTCGGTACCCGTGCCCGCCACCCACTGCCAGTTGAGCTGGTTGTTGGCCAGGTCCCCGTCCACGAGGAGGTCCATGAAGTGGCGGGCACCGACGCGCCAGTCGACGTACAGGGTCTTGGTGAGGAAGCTCGCGGTCAGCAGCCGCGCGCGATTGTGCATCCAGCCCTCGTGGGCGAGCTGGCGCATGGCCGCGTCGACCACCGGATAGCCGGTCCGGCCCTCCTTCCAGGCCTGGATCTCCTCCTCGGCGGCCGGGCCCGTCCGCCAGCCGTCCCCGCGGGGGCGGTAGTCCGCCGCGGCCGACCCGGGGCGGGCGGCGAGCACCTGGTGGTGGAAATCGCGCCAGCACACCTGCCGTACGAAGGCCTCGGCGCCGGGGCCGCCGGCCGCGCGGGCCCGGTGGACGGTCTCGGCGGCCGAGAGCGTGCCGAAGTGCAGGTGCGGGGAGAGCCGGGACGTGGCGTCGCCGGCCAGGTCGTCGTGGACGTCCCCGTAGCGGGAGATCCCGGAACCCAGCCAGCGGGCCAGCAGCCGGCGGCCCTCGTGCTCGCCGCCGGGGGCGAGGCCCGGGGAGGTGCCGGTGACGGCGGCGCGCTCGGGCAGCGGCTCGGAGCGGACGGCGTCGGGGACCCGGACGCCGCCGCGGGGCGCGGGCGCGAGGGCCCGCAGGGGCTGGTCCGCCCAGCGGCGGTGGTACGGGGTGAAGATGGCGAAGTGGTCGGACCCGGCGGGGAGGACGGCCCCGGGCGCCACGGCGGTGATCACGGCGTCGTGGACGTAGAGCCGCCGGCCCTCGGCCTCGAGGGCGGTGCGCAGCCGGTCTTCGCGCGCGTGGGCGTAGGCGCTGACTCCGCCGGCCATGTGCACCTCGTCGGCGTCGGCCTCCCGTACGAGGGCGAGGGTCTCGGCGACGGCGTCGCCGGAGCGGACGACGAGCCGGCCGCCGCGGGAGCGCAGCCCCGCGTCGAGGTCGGCGAGGCAGTCGGCGAGGAAGGCGAGCCGGTTGGGCGGCGCGGGGACCCCGGGGTCCCGGACGAAGAGCGGAACCACCTGCCCGGAGGAGGACAGTGCGGCACGCAGCGGCGGATGGTCGTGCAGCCGCAGGTCGGAGGTGTAGAGGACCACCGCGACGTTCATGGGGCTCGCTCCGTGTGGGGGGATGTGGGGACGGGGTGTCGTCACGTACTTCGTGGCGGACCCGTCACCCGGATGCGGGGTCGAGGCCGTTCGTTCCCGGGGGTCGGGGCCCGCCCGGGGCCCCGCCGGGTCACGGTTGCGCCGGGTCGCGGTCCAGGCGTTCCGCCGCGCGGGCGATGTTGCGGGCCATGCCGCCGAAGACGACGGCGTGGAACGGGGACACGCTCCACCAGTACAGGTGGCCGAGCAGGCCGCGCGGGTGGAACAGCGCCCGCTGCCGGTAGCGGGCGCCGCCCCCGTCCCCCGGGGACGGGGGGTCGGCACGCAGTTCGAGCCAGGCCAGCCCGGGCAGCCGCATCTCCGCGCGCAGGCGCAGCAGCCGGCCCGGGATGATCTCCTCGACCCGCCAGAAGTCGAGGGAGTCCCCCACCCGCAGCCGGGCCGCGTCCCGGCGGCCGCGGCGGATGCCGACTCCGCCGACGAGCCGGTCCAGCCAGCCCCGCAGGGCCCAGGCCAGGGGGAAGGAGTACCAGCCGTTCTCGCCCCCGATGCCCTCCACCACCCGCCAGAGCGCTCCGGGCGAGGCCTCGACCGCGCACTCCCGCCGGTCGGTGTAGAGGCTGCCGCCCGCCCAGTCGGGGTCAGTGGGCAGGGGATCGCTCGGCGCGCCGGGCACCGCGGCCGAGGACCAGCGGGTGTCCACCCGGGCGTCCCGGATCCGCTGGAGCGCGAGGGCCAGGGCCTCGTCGAAGCCGATGGGCGCGCCGGGCGGGTCGGGGACGTGGTCGGCGATGTCGTGCTCCGCGCAGACCACCTCGTGCCGCAGGGATTCGGCGAGCGGCCGGGCCAGCGCGCGCGGTACGGGGGTGACCAGGCCGATCCAGTGGCTGGACAGCCTCGGGGTCAGCATCGGGACCCGCAGGATCAGGCGGGCGGGCAGCCGGGCCACGACGGCGTAGCGGCGCATCATCTCCTCGTACGTGACCACGTCGGGGCCGCCGATGTCGAAGGCGCGGTTCACCTCGGGCGGCATGCCGGCGCTGCCGACCAGGTAGCGCAGGACGTCGCGGACGGCGATGGGCTGGCAGCGCGTACCGACCCAGCTGGGGGTGACCATGACGGGCAGCCGCTCGGTCAGGTAGCGCAGCATCTCGAAGGAGGCGGAGCCGGAGCCGATGACGACGGCGGCGCGCAGGACGGTCGCCGGGACGGGTCCGGCGAGGAAGATCTCGCCGACCTCGGCGCGGGAGCGCAGGTGCGGGGAAAGGGAGCGGACGGGGATGCCGGCCGGGGTGAGGCCGCCGAGGTAGACGATGCGGCGGACTCCGGCGGCGTGGGCCTGCTCCGCGAAGGTCCGGGCGGCGGCGCGGTCGCGCTCCTCGAACCCGGATCCGGTGCCGAGGGCGTGCACGAGGTAGTAGGCCACGTCGATCCCGGCCATCGCGGCCGCCAGGCTCGGCGCGTCGGTGACGTCCCCGCGGACGGTCTCGACCTGCCCGGCCCACGGGTGGTCGCGCAGTTTCCCGGGGGTGCGGGCGAGGCATCGGACGCGGTGCCCGGCCTCGATGAGTTCGGGCACCAGGCGACCGCCGATGTAGCCGGTGGCTCCGGTGACCAGGCAGTTCATGCCCGTCATGGTTGTCTCCGCTCCTCGTTCCCGACGGTGCGCCGCCCCGCACCCCGACCGCGTACCGCACGCGTCCGGCCGCGTACCGCTGCGCGCGCCGTCGCCCGGACAGGGTGCCCCGGCGCTTCCTCCCCCACCTCCCATTCGCCGGGGCGCCACGCATCGGATGCGGGAATCCCCCCGGACGGCACATCCAAGACCCCCCTCCGCTCCGAAGTAGGGGTGGGAGAGGGAGGAACGAGATGACCGAGCGGAGATCGCGCCCGCGCACCGCCGTGGTCGGCGGGGGCGTTTCGGGGCTGACGGCGGCGTACGTGCTGGCGCGCTCGCACGAGGTGACCCTGTACGAGGCGGACGACCGGCTGGGCGGGCACGCGCACACCCATGACGTGAAGGGGCCGGACGGCCTGGTGCGGGCGGTGGACTCGGGGTTCATCGTCCACAACGACCGCACCTACCCGCACCTGACGCGGCTCTTCGGCGAGCTGGGGGTGGCCACCCGGCCGACGACCATGAGCCTGGCCGTCCACTGCGAGGGGTGCGGGCTGGAGTACGCGGGGGCGCGCGGGCCGCGCGGCCTGTTCGCCCGGCCCCGGTCCGCGGCGCGCCCGGCGTACCTGCGGATGCTGGCGCGGATCCCGGCGTTCCACCGGGCGGCGCGGCGGTTGCTGGCGGCGGGGGCCCCGGTGCGCGAGCCCACCTTGGCCGAGTTCCTGGAACGGGGCCGCTTCGGGTCCTACTTCACGGCGCACTTCGCGATCCCCCTGGTGGCCTCGGTGTGGTCGTGTCCGCCGGACACGGCGCTCGGGTACCCGGCTCGCTACCTGTTCCGCTTCCTGGAGCACCACGGCATGCTGTCGGTGGGCGGATCGCCGCGCTGGCGTACGGTCGAAGGCGGCTCGGCGCGCTACGTGGAGCGGCTGCGCGAGCGGCTCGACAGCGTGTACGCCGCGACGCCGGTACGGACGGTCGCGCGCACCCCGCAGGGTGTGGCGGTGACCACGGCGGGCGGGGCCACGGACCTGTACGACTCGGTGGTCGTGGCCGTCCACGCCGATCAGGCGCTGCGCCTGCTGGCCGATCCGACGGACGCGGAGCGCACGGCGCTCGGCGCGTTCCGCTACTCCCGCAACCGGACCGTGCTGCACACGGACACCTCGGTGCTGCCGCGCGCGGCGGGGGCCCGGGGGTGCTGGAACTACCGGTTGTCCGGGTGCCGTCCGGACGATGCCCGCGTGCGGGTCAGCTACGACATGAACCGGCTCCAGGGGCTGGACGGGCCACAGCCGTTCGTGGTCACGCTCAACGCCGGCGACCGGGTGCGGCCCGAACTGGTGCTGGCCGAGATGGAGTACGAACACCCCGTCTACACCACGGAGTCGGTGGCCGCGCAGCGGCTGCTGCCCGCACTGTCGGGGCCGGTGACGGCCTTCGCCGGCGCCTACCACGGGTGGGGGTTCCACGAGGACGGCTGCCGCTCGGGCGTGGAGGCGGCCGCCGCGCTGGGGGTGGCGTGGTGAGGCTCCTCGACGGGTCCGCGCCCGGGTCCGGGTCCGCGCCCGGGTCCGGGTCCGGGTCCGGGTCCGGGTCCGGGCCCCCGTCCCCGGTGACGCCCAGCCTCTACGAGGCCGAGATCCGCCACGTCCGGTCGGGCCCGATCCGCTACCGGCTCCGCCACCGCACCTACCTGTGGCTGGTCGACCTCGGTGAACTCCCCCGGCTCCCCCGGCCGTTGCGCGCCCTCGCCCGGTTCGAGGCGCGGGACCACTTCGGCGGCGGCGGTGCGTCCATCCGGGCCGGCCTGGACGCCTTCCTCGCCGCACGCGGGGCCGGACTTCCGCCCGGTTCACGGGTGTTGATGCTGGCGCATGCCCGCGTCCTCGGTCACGTCTTCAACCCGTTGAGCGTGTACTGGTGCCACGGGCCGGACGGATCGCTGCGCCACGTGGTCGCCGAGGTCCACAACACGTACGGCGAGCGGCACTGCTACCTGCTCGCCCCGGACACCGCGAAGCGGACCGGGGGCACGGCGGACGGCACACCCGGCACACCCGGCACACCCGGCACGCCGAAGGAGTTCTACGTCTCGCCGTTCCTCGCCGTGGAGGGCGAGTACCGGATGCGGCTGCCCGAGCCGGGCGAACGCCTCGCCCTGACCGTCCGGCTGGCGGGCGGCGCGGACGGCGCCCGGCTCACCGCGACCGTCCGCGGCGAGCGCCGCCCCGCGGGCGCCCTCGGGGTGCTGCGCGCGGTGCGGCGCCACCCCTGGTCCACCGCCGCCGTGAGCACCGGCATCCGGGTCCACGGCATCCGACTGTGGCTGCGCGGCCTGCCGGTGCGGCCGCGCCCACGACACGTCCCCCAGGAAGGCCTGAAGTGAACAGCCCCCATGACCCGACCCCCGCGGGCACGATCCGCACCACCGCGATCCCGGCCCCGCCGGCCGTCCTCCCGCAGGCCGTCCTCCCGCAGGCCGTCCCCGCTCCGGCGGACCCCGCTCCGAGCGCCGTCCTCACCGTCCCGGCCGTGCCGCCCTGCTCCCGCACCCGGGCCGCCGTCGGCCGCCTGCTGATCCGCAGGGCGCTGGACCGGCTGCCGCTCCAGGTGAAGATGGGCCCGGACGGGGCCCTGGGGCGGGGCGGCCCGGCGATGGCGGTGTACGAACCGGCCGCCTTCGAACGCCGGATCGCCGCCGAGGGCCTGATCGGCTTCGGCGAGTCCTATCTCGCCGGGGAGTGGGACGCGCGCGACCCGGTCGCCGTCCTGACCGTCCTGGCCGGCCATGTGACGGGACTGGTACCGGCCCCGCTCCAGCGCCTCCGCGGCCTGTGGGCGGCCCGGCACCCGGCCGCGGACCGCAACACCCCGGACGGTTCGCGGACGAACGTCAGGCGCCACTACGACCTGTCGAACGAGCTCTTCGCCGAGTTCCTCGATCCGACCATGACCTACTCCTGCGCCGTCTTCCGCTCCCTGCCCGCCGGGCCGGAGCAGCTCGCCGAGGCCCAGCACCGCAAGATCGACATGCTGCTGGACCTGGCGGAAGTGGGCCCGGACACCCGCCTCCTGGAGATCGGGACGGGCTGGGGCGAGCTGGCGATCCGGGCCGCCCGGCGCGGCGCGCGGGTCGTCACCCTGACCCTCTCGCGCGAACAGCGGGAACTGGCGCTGCGCAGGATCGCGGCGGCCGGGCTCGCGGACCGCGTCGAGGTGCGGCTGTGCGACTACCGGGAGGCCGAGGGCCGCTACGACGCCGTCGTGAGCGTCGAGATGATCGAGGCGGTCGGCGCCGAGTACTGGCCGGTGTACTTCGCCGCGCTGGAGCGGCTGCTGGCCCCGGGCGGGCGGGTGGCGCTCCAGTCGATCACCATGCCGCACGAGCGGATGCTGGCCACGAGGAACACGTACACCTGGATCCACAAGTACGTCTTCCCCGGGGGCATGCTGCCGTCGGTGCGCGTGCTGGAGGAGACGGCCCTGCGCCACACGGGACTGCGCGTGACCCGCACCGAGTCCTACGGGGCCCACTACGCGCAGACGCTGCGCCTGTGGCGGGAGCGGTTCGCCGAGCGGACCGACCGGGTGGCGGCGCTCGGCTTCGACGCGACGTTCCGCCGGATGTGGACCTTCTACCTGGCCTACTGCGAGGCCGGATTCGCCTCCGGGTACCTGGACGTGCACCAGTTCCAGCTGACGGCGCAAGGAGGCGGCCCGCGGTGAACTGGGAGGGCTTCGGCCTGAACCTGGCCCTCTCGGCCGGGTCCGCGCTCGCCGTCATGCTGGCCGCCTTCGCCGTCGGGGTCCGCCTCGGCACGCACCGGGTGGTGGACGTGGCATGGGGCCTGGGTTTCGTCGCGGTCGCGGCGGCCACCTTCGCCGCGTCGGGCGGCCGGCACCCGCTGCCGGCCGCCCTGGCGACGGTGTGGGGACTGCGACTGGCCGGGCACATCGCCTGGCGCGGCCGGGGGCACGGCGAGGATCCGCGCTACGAGCGGATGCTCGCCAAGGCTCCGGGCAACCGGAACCTGTACGCGCTGCGCATGGTCTACCTGCTCCAGGCGGCCCTGGTGTGGCTGGTCTCGCTGCCCGTGCAGGCCGCGGCGTACGCGAGCGGACGCCCCGGCGTCCTGGCGGCGACGGGCACGGCGCTGTGGCTGTGCGGGCTGCTCTTCGAGGCGGTCGGCGACCACCAGCTCGCCCGGTTCAAGGCCGATCCCGCGAACCGGGGCCGCGTCATGGACCGGGGCCTGTGGGCCTGGACCCGGCACCCGAACTACTTCGGCGACTTCTGCGTGTGGTGGGGCCTGTCCCTGACCGCGTGGACCTCGGCCGGTGCGGCGGCGGTGTCGGTGGTCTCCCCGCTCGTGATGTCCTACCTGCTGATCGCCGGCAGCGGGAAGCGGCTGCTGGAGCGGCACATGGCGGACCGGCCCGGCTACGCGGAGTACCGCCGGCGCACCAGCGGCTTCCTGCCGTGGCCGCCACGGCGGGAAGCCGCCCCACCTGCGCGTTGATAAGGTCGCGGCATGGCGGTGGACGAGCTCGACACACGGATCCTGCGCCTGCTGATCGAGCAGCCGCGCACCAGCGTCCGGGAGTACGCCCGCATCCTCGGCGTCGCCCGCGGCACCCTCCAGGCCCGGCTCGACCGGCTGGAGCGCACCGGGGTGATCACCGGGACCGGGCCCGTCCTCTCGCCGGCCGCGCTCGGGCACCCGGTGCTGGCCTTCGTGCACATCGAGGTCACCCAGGGGCACCTGGACGAGGTCGGCGACGCGCTGGCCTCCGTACCCGAGATCATCGAGGCCTTCTCGATCACCGGCGGCGGGGACCTGCTGACCCGGGTGGCCGCGCGGGACAACGCGCATCTCGAGGACGTGATCCAGCGGCTGATCCGGCTCCCCGGGGTGGTCCGCACCCGGACCGAGGTCGCGCTGCGCGAGCGGGTGGCGCACCGGCTGCTGCCGCTGGTCGAGTCCGTGGGACGAGCCGCACGCACATCCTGACAAGATGGCCGAGACAGGTACAGGACCGGCACGGGCAGGACGGGCACGGCGCATGATCTCCGTCATATTCGATCTCGACGGCACCCTCGTGGACAGCGAGCCGAACTACTACGAGTCCGGGCGGCGCACCCTGGAGCGGCACGGGGTCCCCGATTTCACCTGGGAGCAGCACTCCCGGTACATCGGCATCGGCACCCTGGAGACGCTGGAGATCCTCCGGGACGCCTACGGCATCCAGGCCCCGGTGGAACAGCTGCTCACCGAGCAGAACGCCGCCTACCTGGAGCTCGCCCGCACCCGTACCGAGGCGTACCCCGAGATGCGCACGTTCGTCGAGCGGCTGCACGGGGACGGCGTCCCGATGGCGGTGGCCTCGGGGTCCTCGCGCGAGGCGATCGACGCGGTCCTGGCCGGAACCGGGCTGGACGCACTGCTGACCACGGTGGTCTCCGCCGAGGAGGTGGAGCGCGGCAAACCCGCTCCGGACGTGTTCCTGGAGGCGGCGCGGCGGCTGGGCGCGGATCCCGCCGACTGCGTGGTCGTCGAGGACGCGGCTCCCGGCGCGCTGGCCGCCCGTGCGGCGGGCATGGAGTGCGTGGCGGTCCCGTACGTGGCGGCCACCGCCGACGATCCGGCCCTCTCGACGGCCGGTCTGCTCTTCCCCGCCGGTCAGCGGGAGTTCAGCGCGGACGCCGCCTACGGCTGGATCGCGGAGCTCCGGGGCGCCTGATCCCCTGGCGTCCTCGCGCCGGCGCTGTCACCATGCCGGGGTGACCGCCACCCCGCTGTCTTCGGGAGCCGAGCGCGGACCGCGCCGGTGGCCCCTGGTCGGAAACCTTCCCGCCTTCGCCCGCGACCCGCTGGCCTTCTTCGAGTCGCTGCGCGACGAGTACGGCGACTGGGTGCCGTGGGCGCTCGGCCCGCAGCGCAACGTGCTGGTCTCCCGGCCCGAGCACGCCGGTGAACTGCTGGGCGCCGTCGAGTCCGCCTTCAAGCCGACCGAACTGGGCTGGGCCTTCCGTCAGTTGCTCGGCAACGGAGTGGTCGTGGCCACGGGCGAGGACTGGCGGCGCAAGCGGGCGCTGGTCCAGCCCTCGGTGCGCCCGCGCCAAGTGCGCACGTACGCGGCCACGATGGTCGAGTGCGCCGACGCGCTGGCCTCCGCCTGGAGCGAGGGCGACCGGATCGACGTGCACCAGGAGATGGCCGGGCTCACGCAACGGATCGCGGTGCGCACCCTGTTCGGCAGCGACGCGGCCGGGCGGGAGGCGCCGATCAGCGCGGCCATGGCCACGGCCCAGCGGGAACTGAGCGCGGAGTTCCGGGGGGTGACCCTGTTCCTGCCGCCCTGGGTGCGGACGCCGGGCCGGCGCCGGATGCGGGCCGCGGTGGCCGTCCTCGACCGGGAGATCGAGCACGTCATACAGGAGCACGAGGCGGCCTCGGCGGCCGGCGAGGAGCGGGACGACCTGCTGAGCCGGCTCCTCGCCGCCCGCGACGAGAACGGCGGACCGCTGTCGCGCACGGAGCTGCGGGACGAGTCGATCACCCTGTACATCGGCGGCCACGAAACCACCTCGACCACCCTGACCTGGGCCTGGCAGCTGCTGTCCGGCGCCCCCGAGGCGCGCGGGCGGCTGACGGAGGAGCTGGACCGGGTGCTCGGCGGCCGGCTGCCGACGTACGAGGACTACGCGCGGCTGCCCTGGACCCAGCAGGTGGTCAAGGAGGCCCTGCGGATCTACCCGCCGATCTGGCTGATCTCGGCGGTGGCGACGGAGGGTGCGACCCTCGGCGGGCGGCCGGTCCCGGCCGGCCTGTCGGTCTGGGCGAGCCCGTGGTCGATGCACCGGGACGCGCGCTGGTTCCCGGAGCCGGAGGCCTTCCGCCCGGAGCGCTGGGACACGGACGCGCCCCATCCGGTGCCGGAGCACGCCTGGTTCCCCTTCGGCGGCGGCCCCCGCGCCTGCCTGGGCGCCCGCTTCGCCCTGGTCGAGGCCGCCCTCGTACTGGCCGTCCTGGCCCAGCGCTTCCACCTGGACAGCGGCCCCGGACGCGCGAAGGTCCTCCCGGGCCTGACCCTCCAGCCCGTCGGCCGGGTCCTGGCGACGCTCCGCGCGAACCATCCGTAGCGGGGTGCGGGAAGATCCCGCCGCCGTGCCCGGTTGGTAGAACCGTGAACGAATCTTCGGAGCGGACCACAGCCGGCAGGACGGTCGCGGCCGTCACGGACGTGGTGGTCATCGGCGCCGGGCAGGCGGGCCTGTCCAGCGCCTACCATCTGGCGCGGGCGGGCATCGGCCACGTGGTCCTGGACCATGCGCCCCGCCCCGGCGGCGCCTGGCAGTTCCGCTGGCCCTCGCTGACCTACGGCAAGGTCCACGGCATGCACGCGCTGCCGGGAATGGAGCTCGTCGGAGCCGATCCGCTCCGGCCGTCCTCCGAGGTGATCGCGGAGTACTTCGCCGCGTACGAGGAGCGCTTCGGTCTGCGCGTGCGCCGGCCCGTGGACGTGACGGCCGTACGCGAGGGGGCGGACCGGAGGCTGCTGGTGGAGTCCGGCTCCGGCACCTTCTCGGCGCGGGCGCTGATCAACGCCACCGGGACCTGGGACCGGCCGTTCTGGCCCCGCTATCCCGGGCAGGAGGTCTTCCGCGGCCGCCAGCTCCATACGGCGAACTACCCCGGGCCGGACGAGTTCGCCGGGGCCCGCGTCATCGTGGTGGGAGGCGGCACCTCGGCGGTGCAGCACCTGCTGGAGATCGCCGAGGTCGCGGCGGAGACCACCTGGGTCACCCGGCGGCCCCCGGTGTTCCGCGACGGGAGCTTCGGCGAAGCCGAGGGCCGCGCGGCGGTGGCCCTGGTGGAGGACCGGGTGGGCCGGGGGCTGCCCCCGCAGAGCGTGGTCAGCGTGACCGGACTGCCGCTGAACGAGGCGGTCCGGGGCGGACTCGCGTCGGGGGTCCTGGAGCGCCGGCCCCTGTTCGACCACCTCACGGCCAAAGGCGCCGCCTGGGCCGACGGGCGGCGCGTGGAGGCCGACGTGATCCTGTGGGCCACCGGTTTCCGCGCCGCCATCGACCACCTGGCGCCCTTGCGCCTGCGCGAGCCGGGCGGCGGCATCCGCCTCGCGGGCACCCGCGCCGTCCGCGACGAGCGCGTCCACCTGGTCGGCTACGGCCCTTCGGCATCCACCATCGGCGCGAACCGGGCCGGCGGCTCCGCGACCCGCGAGATCCGCCGCTTCCTCACACGGACCCCGGCCGCGGCCCGTTGAGGAGTCCGTACACCGGGTCGCCCGGAGCGGTGCCCGCGGGCCGGTCCGACCGGTCGCACGGGCCCGTCAGGTCGTGTGGGACGCCGAGCGGAGGCGGTTGAACTCGGCCACATGGCGCTTGTGCTCCTCGTACGTCGCCGAGAAGCGGGTGTCGCCGGCCTTCACCGTGACGAAGTAGAGCCAGTCGCCCGGGGTCGGCGCGACCGCGGCCGCCATGGCCTCCAGGCCGGGGCTGTCGATCGGCGTGGGCGGCAGGCCCTGGCGTTCGTAGGTGTTGAAGGGGCTGTCGATCTTCGTCTCGCTCAGCTTGGTGTCCACCGTGGAGCGGTTCAGCGCGTAGTTGATGGTGGAGTCCATCTGGAGCGGCATCGACTTCGCCAGCCGGTTGTGCACCACCCGCGCGACTTTGCCCATGTCCGTACGCGTGTCGGCCTCCGCCTCGATGATGCTGGCGAGGGTGGCCGTCTGATACGGGGTCATGCCGTGGGCCTTGCGACCGGCCGTGACGGCCTTCGTGGTGAGCTTCGCGTTGGCCGTCTCGACCATGTACGTGAGCAGCGTGGCCGGGGTGGACTGGGAGGTCACCGGATACGTGGCCGGGAAGAGGTACCCCTCCGGATTGCCCTTGGCCTCCGCGGGCAGGGGCAGGGCGGCCGTCGCGGCGGCCGCCTTGGCGGAACCGGGCGGGAGCTTGAGCTCGCGGTCGATGGCGGCGTAGACCTGCGGGGCCCGCCAGCCCTCGGGGATCAGCAACTGGCGCGGTTTCTCGGGCGCTTTCCCCTGCGGCAGCAGCGGGATCAGGACGGCTGCCCCGAGCCCGAGGAACGTGCCGAGGAAGAGCACCAGCCGGCCCCGGCGGGTGAGCCGGGAACGGCGCGGTGACGGCGGCCGGTTCTCTTGAGGCATACGGGAACACTAACCCGTGAACCATCTGATTCCTGGCATTCGGCCCACACTCCGGGCATAAGATCACACATTCACCGGGGTCGGCTCCGTCCCGCGCAGCTTCTTCGGCTTGAAGGTCCCCGGCTTGAGCTTCGCCGCGGTCAGGTGCTTCAACTCCACAGCGCCCTCCGCCGTGAGCCTGTTCTCCGCCGTGGGCGTGCTCTCGGGCTTGAGCGTGCTCTGCGGCTTGAGCGTGCTCTGCGGCTTGAGCGCCGTCTCGCGGTCGCGCCGGACGAGGGCCGCGTACCGGCCGTCGGCCTCCAGCAGTTCCTCGTGGGTCCCGCGCTCGGCGATCCGGCCGGCGTCGAGCACCACGATCTGGTCGGCGTCCCGGACGGTGGAGAGCCGGTGGGCGATGGTGATGGTGGTGCGGCCCTGCGAGAGGTTGTCGATGGCGCGCTGCACGGCGTGCTCGGTGCGGGTGTCCAGCGCACTGGTGGCCTCGTCGAGGATCAGCACCGGAGGGTCGCGCAGGATGGTGCGCGCGATGGCCAGGCGTTGCTTCTCGCCGCCGGAGAAGCGGTACCCGCGCTCGCCGACCAGGGTGTCGTACCCGTCGGGCAGGGACGCGATGTGCTCGTGGATCTGGGCCGCGCGGGCCGCCTCCACGATCTCCTCGTCGGTGGCGTCCGGCTTGGCGAAGCGCAGGTTGTCGGCGACGGAGGCGTGGAAGAGGTAGGTCTCCTGGGAGACCACGCCTATGGAGCGGGCCAGCGAGTCGAAGTCGAGGTCGCGCACGTCGACCCCGTCGAGGACGACGCGGCCGCCGGTGACGTCGTAGAGCCGGGGGACGAGGTAGCTCAGCGTGCTCTTGCCGGATCCGGTCGGGCCGACCACGGCCAGGGAGCCGCCGGCGGGGACGGTGACGTCGATGCCGGTCAGCGTCGGGCCGCTCTTGGCGTCGTACGCGAAGTGGACGTCCTCCAGCCGGACCTCGCCCTTGGCGCGGTCGAGGCGGACGGCGTCCTCGCGCTCGGTGATGTCCACCGGCAGGTCGAGGTACTCGAAGATCCGGGCGAACAGCGCGAGGGAGGTCTGGATCTGGACGCCGGTCGACAACAGGCTCACGGCGGGCCGGAACAGGCCCTGCTGGAGGGTGACGAAGGCGACGAGGGTGCCGATCGAGAGCGAGGGCGCACCCGTCTGCAGCGCTATGCCCGCCGCCCAGTAGATGAGCGCGGGCATGGCCGCCATGACGATGCCGATGGTGGACATGCGCCAGCGCCCGGCCATGCTGGAGCGCACCTCGAGGTCGACGAGCTTCTCGGACTCCTCGGCGAAGGAGCTGGTGAGCGAGTCCGCGCGGCCCATCGTGCGGCCGAGCAGGATGCCGCTGACCGACAGGGACTCGGTGACCGTGGCCGCCATCGTGGCCATCTGCTTCTGGCGCTGCGCGGTGATCTTCTTGCGCTCGCTGCCGACGCGACGGCTGATCCACACGAAGAACGGCAGCAGGAGCAGCGAGACGAGCGTGAGCCGCCAGTCGAGCGCGAGCATCGCGACGACGGAGGCGATGACGGCCGTCGCGTTCGAGACGAGGGAGGTCGCCGTGGAGGTCACCGTGGCCTGCATGCCACCGATGTCATTGGCGATCCGGGACTGCACCTCACCGGTCCGCGTCCGCGTGAAGAAGGCCAGCGGCATCCGCTGGAGCTGTGCGTAGACGGCGGTGCGCAGGTCGTGCATGACCCGCTGGCCCACCGTGGTGGATATCAGGGTCTGGAGCACACCGAAGATGCTCGTGACGACGGCGGTGGCGATCATGCCGAGCACGAGCAGGCTGAGCAGTCCGGTGCGGCCCTGCGGGATCGCGACGTCGAGGATCGCCTTGAGCAGGAACGGCGAGGCGACGCCGACCAGCGAGGAGGCGCCGACCAGCAAGCCGACGACGGCGAGGCGGCCGCGGTAGGGCCGGAAGAGGCCGACGATGCGCCGCAGTTCGCGCGGCCGCTCGGCCGGGGCGGGACCACCGGGATCGAGGGATTCCTTGGACGGGGTCCATTCGGGTTCCTTGGGGCGCATGGGCCTCCTCCATGACAGACGACCGGACTCGAATGAGCATAGCTCATTGTTACCTATACTCACAATGAATCTGGTCCTGATACTGTTCCCATTATGAGGACCGAAGCATGAGTACCGCTTCCGAGACGGACGCCCCCGACACCACCGGCAGCGTTCTCGCCGAGCAGCTGCTCCGCCTGACCCGGCGGCTCCACCGCATCCAGAAGCGCCATCTGGAGCCGCTCGGAATCACCCCGGCGCAGTCCCGGCTGCTGCGCACCGTCGCGCACCTCTCCACCGGGCAGCCGCCCCGGATGGCGGACCTCGCGGCCCGCCTGGAGGTCGTGCCCCGCGCCGTGACCACGCTCGTCGACGGGCTGGAATCAGCCGACTGCGTGCGCCGCGTGCCCGACCCGGCGAACCGGCGCGTCATAAGGATCGAGCTCACCGACACCGGCCGCGCCACGCTGCGCCGCCTGCGCAACGCGCGAACCGGGGCCGCGGAGGAGATCCTGGCTCCATTGACCGCCGAGCAGCGCGACGTGCTCGGCGGCCTGCTGAACGCCCTGGCGGACGCCCCGCCGGAGCTGCACTGCTGACCGGGTGACGGGCCGGCCGCGAGGAGGCCGCGACTGCGCCGAACGAGTGAGTCGAGCGAGTTGAGGGGTTGCGCATGCCGCTGCTGGAACCGAAGCCGGGGGCCCTTCGCCCGCGCAGCATCAGCGGTCCCGCCCCCGACCGGGTGGCCGACCGGCGGGCGACCGGAACGCCCGAGCCGCTGCGCCACGAGCTGACCGAGCTGCTGGGCGCCGACAAGGTGCTCTGGAAGATCTCCGACCTGGTCCGCTACGCCTCGGACGCCTCCCCGTACCGGTTCGTGCCGCAGGTCGTCGTGGTCGCCCAGGACATCGACGACGTCTCCGCCGTCCTCTCCTACGCCCACGGCAAGCAGCGCGAAGTGGTCTTCCGCGCCGCCGGCACCTCGCTCAACGGCCAGGCGCAGGGCGAGGACATCCTGGTCGACGTCCGCCGCCACTGGGCCGGCGTCGAGGTGCTGGACGGGGGCCTGCGGGCCCGGATCCGGCCCGGAACCACCGTCCTGCGCGCCAACGCCGCGCTCGCCCGCCACGGACGCGTCCTCGGCCCCGACCCGGCCAGCGCCCTCGCGTGCACCCTCGGCGGAGTCGTCGCGAACAACGCCTCCGGCATGACGGCGGGGATCACGAGGAACTCGTACCGCACCCTGTCCTCCCTCACCTTCGTCCTGCCGAGCGGGACCGTCGTGGACACCGCCGACCCGCGCGCCGACGAGGAGCTGGCGCACGCCGAGCCCGCGCTGTGCCACGCCCTGATGGAGATCAAGAAGGAGATCGAGGCCGACCCCGTGCTCGTGGCCCGCATCCGGGCCAAGTACGAGATCAAGAACACGACCGGCTACCGGCTCGACTCCTACCTCGACGGCGCCACGCCCGTCGAGATCCTCCGCGGGCTGATGGTCGGCTCGGAGGGCACCCTCGGCTTCATCTCCGAGGTCGTCTTCGACACCCTGCCGCTGGACCGCGAACTCACCAGCGCACTGCTCTTCTTCCCCTCGCTGCCCGCCGCGGCCGCCGCCGTGCCCCTCTTCAACCGGGCCGGGGCCCTGGCGGTCGAGCTGATGGACGGCAACACCCTGCGCGCCTCGGTGGCCGTCGAGGGAGTCCCCGCCGACTGGGCGGAGCTGCCCAAGGACACCACCGCCCTGCTGGTCGAGTTCCGCGCGGCCGACGAGGCGGGCCGCGCGCGCTACGAGCGGACCGCCGCCGAGGTGCTGGCCACACTGGACCTCGTCGCGCCCGTGGCCTCGGTGACCAACGCCTTCACCCGCGACGCGCGGACCATCTCCGGCTACTGGAAGGCCCGCAAGGCCTTCGTCACCGCCGTCGGCGGGGCCCGCGCCCGAGGCACCACCCTGATCACCGAGGACTTCGCGGTCCCGCCGTCCCGGCTGGCCGAGGCCTGTGAGGCCCTCCTCGCACTGCAGGCGGAGCACGGTTTCGACGCCGCCGTCGCGGGCCACGCCGCGCACGGCAACCTGCACTTCCTCCTCGCCTTCGACGCCGCCGAGCCCGCCGACGTCGAGCGGTACGCCGCCTTCATGGACGCCTTCTGCCGGCTCACCGTCGAGCGCTTCGACGGCTCCCTGAAGGCCGAGCACTCCACCGGCCGCAACATGGCCCCCTTCCTGGAACTGGAATGGGGGCCCCGGGCCACCGAGATGATGTGGCGCACCAAACGGGTGATCGACCCCGATCTGGTGCTCGCCCCGCGGATCCTCCTGGACCGCGATCCGCGGGCGCACGTGCGCGGCCTGAAGACGATTCCGCGGATCGAGGCCGTGGCCGACCCCTGCATCGAGTGCGGATTCTGCGAACCGACCTGCCCCAGCAAGGACCTGACGACCACACCGCGCCAGCGGATCGTGCTGCGCCGCGAGATGATGCGCCAGCAGCCGGGCTCCCCCGTCCTCTCCGGACTGCTCGACGCCTACGGCTACGACGCGGTGGACACCTGCGCCGGCGACTCCACCTGCACACTCGCCTGCCCCGTCGGCATCGACACCGGCGCCCTGATGAAGGACTTCCGCCACCGCCGGCACGGTCCGCGCGAGGAGCGCGCCACCGCGCTGGCCGCCGACCGGTTCCGCGCCGTCGAGGCCGCCGCCCGGCTCGCCGTGGCAGCCGCCGACAAGATCACCGACACCGTCGGGGACCGCTTCCTCGAGGCCGTGACGGGGGCCGCGCGCAGGATCGTACGGCCGGACCTGGTCCCGGAGTGGCTGCCGCAGATCCCCGGCGCCGCGGCCCGCAGGCTCCCCGAGACCCGGCGGGTGGGGGCCGCGGCCGTCTACTACCCGGCCTGCGTCAACCGGATCTTCGCCGGCCCCGACGACCAGCCGGGGCCCTCCCTCCCGCAGGCCGTCGTCGCGGTGTCGGCGCGGGCCGGAAAGCCGGTGTGGATCCCCCGGGACGTGACCGGCACCTGCTGCGCGACGATCTGGCACTCCAAGGGGTACGACGCCGGGACCCGGGTGATGGCCAACCGGATCGTGGCCGCGGCCTGGGGCTGGACGGCCGGCGGGCGGCTGCCGCTCGTCGTCGACGCCTCCTCCTGCACCCTGGGCATCGCGCACGAGGTGGTCCCCTACCTGACCGACGACAACCGGGCGCTCCACGCCGCCCTGCGGATCGTCGACTCGGTCGTCTGGGCGGCCGAGGAGCTGCTGCCCCGCCTGGAGATCCGGCGCACGGTCGGCTCGGCGGTGCTCCACCCCACCTGCTCGATGCGGCACCTGGGCGACGAGGCGCAGCTGATGGCGGTGGCCGCGGCCTGCGCGGACGAGGTGGTCGTCCCGTACGACGCCGGGTGCTGCGCCTTCGCGGGTGACCGCGGGATGCTGCACCCTGAGCTGACGGAGTCGGCGACGGCGAAGGAGGCGGCCGAGGTGACGGCGCGGGAGTTCGACGCGCACCTTTCGGCGAACCGGATGTGCGAGGTGGGGATGGACCGGGCCACCGGCCGCAGTTACTACTCGGCGCTGCTGGAACTGGAGCGCGCCACGCGCCCCTGAGCCCGTGAACCCCGCCGCCACGAGCCCCCGGCGACGGAAAATCGATTGCCCCGGACCGATGCGGAACGCGAACCTTGCACGGTTTGGACCACTCGACCAGTCATGGGGCGTCATGCAGATCAGCGATCTTCCGTATCCGGACCCAGGGGTACCTGATGCTCGCTCCGGCCCCCGTTTCCTCTGGTGGCTGGGGCGCGGCCAACTCGGCGGACAGGCCAGGAGCCTGAGCTGGGGCATGCTCCACTTCGGTGGCGTGGCGGGGATCCCGTACGCCGTGGGCCTGGGCGTCGGCGCGGTCGTGGACCGTGACGGTGCCCGGCTGCTGTGGGTCGGGGGCTTGCTGGTGCTGCTGGGCGTCGCGGTCTCGGTCGGCGACGCGATGCTGCACCGGACCGCCGTCACCAACTGGATCACGGCCGCCGCGCGGGTCCAGCAGCTGCTCGCCCGCAAGACCGCCGAGCTGGGCGCGGCCCTGACGCGGCGGGTCGCCGCGGGCGAAGTGGTCGCGGTGTCCACGGGCGACGTGGAGAAGATCGGATGGTTCGTCGAGGCGGTCTCCCGTTTCCTCGCCGCCGCCCTGACCCTCGTCATCGGATGTGTCGTCCTGCTCTTCTACGCCCCCGCCATCGGCGTGGTCGTGGCGATCGGCATGCCGGTGCTCGCCCTGGCCGTCCTGCCGCTGCTGCCGCGCGCCACCCAACGCGCCGACGTCCAGCGGGAGAAGGCGGGCAAGGCCACCGAGCTGGCGGCCGACACCGTGGCGGGACTGCGCGTGCTGCGCGGCATCGGCGGCGAGGAGCTGTTCCTCGGCCGCTACCGCGAGGCCTCGCAGGAGGTCCGCAAGGCGGCGGTGCGCAGTGCCCGGATGTGGGCGTTGATCTCCGCGATCCAGGTGCTGCTGCCGGGCGTACTGCTGATCACGGTGGTCTGGTACGGGTCCGCGCTCGTGCTGGACGGCCGCCTGGACGTCGGTGAACTCGTCGCGGCCTTCAGCGCGGTGGCGACCATGCTCTACCCCCTGCGGCACTTCGAAGAGATCGCGATGGCCTACTCCTTCTCGCGTCCTTCCGCCAAGCGGGCCGCCAAGGTGCTGTCGCTGACCCGGACGGACGCGGGTGCGGATTCCGGCGCCTCGGCCGCCCCCGGCGAGGGAACGGACACGGACGCGGACACGGACCGGGCCGTCGTCGCCCGGGCTCCGCGGGCCCCCGCCCCGGGCGGCGACCTGTACGACCCGGAGACCGGGCTGATGGCCCCGGCGGGCCGTTTCACCGCCGTGGTGTGCGGGGACCCCGACCTGGCGGGCAGGCTCGCCGAGCGCCTCGGCGGCCATGCCATGGGCGAGGTCGCCGGGCCGTCCGTACTGCTGGGCGGGGTCGCGCTGGACGAGCTCGCGCTGGACACGGCGCGCACGCTGGTCCTCGTACAGGACAAGGATCCGGTGCTGCTGTCCGGGAGGCTGCGCGAGCTGTTCGACGTACCGGCTTCCGGAGCGGTCACGCCTTCGGCGGCGCTGGGGGCGGCCCAGTGCGCGGACGTGCTGGACGCTCTCCTGCAGTCCGCCCCGGACGGGGTGGACGACCCGATGGACTCCCGGATCACCGAGCGGGGGCGGTCGCTGTCCGGCGGCCAGCGCCAGCGGCTCGCTCTGGCGCGCTCGCTGGTCACCGACCCGGAGGTGCTGGTGCTGGACGAGCCGACCTCGGCGGTCGACTCGCACACCGAGGCGCGGATCGCGGGCGGGATCGCGGAGTTGCGCGCCGGGCGCACGACGGTGGTACTGGCGTCCTCGCCGCTGCTGCTCGACCACGCCGACCGGGTCGTCCTGATCCACGAGGGGACGGCGGCGGCGAGCGGCACGCACCGCGAGCTGCTGCACGGCGATTCCCGCTACCGCGCGGTCGTCACCCGCGAGACCGAGGACGAACAGCGGCTCTCGCGCATGGAATCCGCACTGACCGAGTCCGTACTGACAGAGATCGAGGAATCCGCATGATCGGCGTGGCGCCGCCGCAATACGATCCGGCGGCCCCCGAAACGGCCGCGACGCTGCCCGTGGGCACGTCGGCGACCGTACGGGGCTACGTGCGCGGCCTGTTCCGCCGCCACCGGCGGGCCTTCTCGGTGCTGGTGGCGGTCAACACGGTCGCGGTGATCGCCTCCATGGTGGGCCCGTACCTGCTGGGCCAGGTCGTGGACCAGCTCACCGAGGGGGCGCGCGAACTGCATCTGGGGCGCGTGGGACTGCTGTTCGCGCTGGCGCTCGGCGTCCAGGCCGTGTTCGTCCGGCTGGTCCGGCTGCGCGGGGCGATGCTCGGCGAGGAGATGCTGGCCGATCTGCGCGAGGACTTCCTCGTGCGGTCGGTGGGCCTGCCGCCGGGCGTGCTGGAGCGCGCCGGAACCGGCGACCTGCTGTCGCGGATCACCACCGACATCGACCGGCTGGCGAACGCGATGCGCGAGGCCGTGCCGCAGCTGGCCATCGGCGTGGTGTGGGCGAGCCTGCTCTACGGGGCGCTCGCCGTCACCGCGCCGCCGCTGGCGCTGGCCGCGCTGGTGGCGCTGCCGGTGCTGGTGATCGGCTGCCGCTGGTACTTCAGGCGGGCGCCCCGGGCCTACCGTTCGGAGGCGGCCGGGTACGCGGCGGTCGCGGCCGCGCTCACCGAGACGGTGGACGCGGGCCGCACGATCGAGGCGCACCGCCTCGGTGGGCGCCGGATCGAGCTGTCGGAGCGGCGGATCAAGGAGTGGACGGCCTGGGAGCGGTACACGCTGTTCCTGCGGACGGTCCTCTTCCCGGTCGTCAACGTCACGTACATGACGATCCTCGGCTCGGTCCTGCTGGTCGGCGGGTACTGCGTGTTCCAGGGCTGGATCTCGGTGGGGCAGCTGACCACGGGCGCGCTGCTCGCGCAGATGATGGTCGATCCGATCGGCCTGATCCTGCGCTGGTACGACGAGCTCCAGGTCGCGCAGGTCTCCCTGGCCCGGCTGGTGGGCGTGCGGGAGATCGAGCCGGACGCGGGTGACGCGACCGTCTCCCCGCAGGGCCGGGACGTCCGCGCGGACGAGGTCCACTTCGGCTATCGCGAGGGCGTCGACGTCCTGCACCAGGTGTCGATGTCGGTGCCCCCGGGCACCCGGATGGCCCTGGTCGGGCCCTCGGGCGCGGGGAAGTCCACGCTGGGCCGGCTGCTCGCGGGCATCTACGCACCCCGGACCGGCGAGATCACCCTCGGCGGGGCGGAGCTGTCGCGGATGCGGGCGGAGCGGGTGCGCGAGCACGTGGCCCTGGTCAACCAGGAGCACCACGTGTTCGTGGGTTCGCTGCGCGACAACCTGCGCCTCGCGCGTACCGAGGCCGCCGACACCGAGCTGTGGGAGGCCCTCGGCGCGGTCGACGCGGACGGCTGGGCGCGGGCGCTGGACGCCGGCCTGGACACCGAGGTCGGCTCGGGCTCCGCGGCGCTGACCCCGGCGCAGGCCCAGCAGGTCGCGCTGGCCCGCCTGGTGCTGGCCGACCCGCACACGCTGGTGCTGGACGAGGCGACCTCGTTGCTGGACCCGCGCGCGGCACGGCACCTGGAGCGTTCGCTGGCCCGGGTGCTGGACGGCCGCACGGTGATCGCGATCGCGCACCGGCTGCACACCGCGCACGACGCGGACGTGATCGCGGTGGTCGAGGGCGGCCGGATCAGCGAGCTGGGCTCGCACGACGCCCTGGTCGCGGCCGACGGCGCGTACGCGGCCCTGTGGCGCTCCTGGCACGGCTGATTGATCCGTACCGCGGCGCCCCCGCCGCGGCCCGTCCCCGGCCCACATACGAGGCCCCGGTCCCGCGCAGGTGCGCGGGAC
>NZ_JBSGWY010000023.1:0-27430 GCF_053609145.1 Streptomyces sp. NPDC054961
CCAACACCCCCCCCCCCCCGCTCCTTCGGGGTCTCGGGGGCTGGTTGTTGGTAAGACGAGCCCGGCCCTGGGGGCCGCGGTCGTGTTCGGTGACGATCAGGTCGCCGGTGGCGAACTTGCCGTTCGCGCAGGTGGCGCCGATGTCGTAGGTGCCGGGGTGGGCGCCGTGGGCGATCTGGAACTGCCCCACGACCACCTCCTTGTGGGTCCCCGGGGTCAGCTTGAAGCGGCCGCCGCCGACGGTGGACGCGTCGCCCTCGGCGTGACTGCCGTTGCCGCAGGCGCCCGTGTTCACCGTGACGGTGGTGCCCGGGGAGGCGGACTTGGGCCAGACCTCCAGCGGGGCGAAGTCGCCGGGCGCGAAGCCCGCCATGCCGAGGTCCGCGGCGGCCACGGCGCCGGCCACCGGGCCGGTGAACGCGGCGGCGGTCAGCGCGGTGGCGGTGAGCACGTGGGCGGTGCGTCGGCGCATGGGGGGTCTCCTGTGGACACGGGGTCGTGTTTCCGAGGTAACCCGGGCGCTGGTGCGGCCGCCTGCTGATGTGGTGTCAGATGTGGCCCCCGATGCCCGTGAGCCTGTCGTTTCCGCAGGTCAGCGGCGCTGGCGCGGCCATCCGTGGGCCCCCACCCCGTCCGGGTGAACGCCGGCGGGACCGGCTTCGGCGGGACTCAGGCGGCCGGAGGCAGGGTGACCACGGCCGACGCGCCGCACGGCGCGGCGTTGGACAGGACGACCCGGGCGCCGATGACCTGGGCCTGGCCCAGGGCGATGGTCAGGCCCAGGCCCGTGCCCTGGCCGCGTTCCGTCGTGCCCGTCAGGAAGCGCTGCGGGCCGTCGCGCAGCAGCGGCTCGGGGAAGCCGGGGCCCCGGTCGCGGACCGTGACGGTGTGGCCGGCCGTCGTCACGGTGATCGGGGCGCCGCCGTGCTTGCGGGCGTTCACCAGCAGGTTCGTCAGGATGCGTTCCAGGCGTCGCGCGTCCGTCCGTACGGACCCCGCGCCGTCGGCGCCCAGTACCAGCGCCTCGACCCCCGAGCGGCGGGTGATCGACTCCACCAGCGGGCCCAGGGGGTGCGTGTCCAGCTGCGCCACCTCCCGGTCCCCGTCCAGCCGGGCCACCTCCAGGAGGTCCTCCGTCAGCGTGCGCAGCGCCGCCACCCGGTCGCGCACCAGCTCCGTCGGGCGCCCCGGAGGCAGCAGTTCGGCGGCGGTGTGCAGGCCGGTCAGGGGGGTCCGCAGCTCGTGCGCCACGTCCGCCGTGAACCGCTGCTCCGCCACCAGCCGCCGCTGCAGGCTCTCCGCCATCGTGTCGACGGCCGAGGACAGGTCGGCCACCTCGTTGCGCGTCCCCGGCATGCTCGACGGGCCGATCCGCGCGTCGAGTTCGCCCGCGCTGATCCGCCGGGCGGTCTCGGCCGCGGATCGCAGGTCCTTGCTCAGCCGGCTCGCCAGCGCCGCCCCGCCGATCGCCGCGAGGCTGACCACCACCACGCCGGAGGCCGCCAACTGATGGTCGAGATCGCGTAGTTCCGCCTGTTCCGCGAGCAAGGAGCGGTGTACGGACAGCACTTGGTCGTCGCCGACCGGCCGGGCGGCCCATACCGCCGGGTGGGCGGAGTCCAGGTCGAGGTAGGTGGTGCGCTGCCCCGACAGGGCCGCCTGCCGCAGTGGCTCCGGCAGGTCGGGGCAGTCGATGCGCGCATCGGCCCCGCCCACCTTGCCGGCGTCCAGCTGGCCCGTGAGCTCGTACACCTGCCGTACGCGGACGAGTTGCGCGAGGGCGCTCTCCCGCGCCGCCCCGGCCACCTGGCGGGCCCGGGCCTCGTGGATGAGCACGCCGATGGTGAGCGCGACGAGGGAGCAGCCGACGGCGAGCAGGATGGAGATCTTCCAGCGCAGGCCGAGGGCGTGCACGAGGCGGCGGAGGCGGACCAGGGCGCGCCTCACCGGGCGGAGTTTCCCTTCCCGGCGGGGGGCTCCCAGCCGCGGGCCGGGCGGGGGCCGGGGCACTGCGCGGGGCCCGCGCCGCAGGAGACGGCGCTGCCGAACCGGTGCTCGTCGCTGAGCACGGTCATCCGCCGGCCGTCCCAGCGGTAGCGGACGGCGTGCGCGGACCCGTCGTCGTCGGCGGTGCGGACCAGCAGATCGGTGCCGAGGAGCTCCGGGTTCATCCGCCGGCCGCTGGTGAACAGGATCGGGACGATCCTTCCCCCGGCCACCGTGTAGACGCTCAGCACCGAGCGCCCCGTCGCGCCGTCCGCGGCGACGATCAGCTCGGGCTCGCCGCCGCCGGTCAGGTCCGCGAAGCGGGCGGGCCGGACTCCGGCCCGCCCCGGGCCCTCGGTCCTGCCCGCGCCGGCGAACTGTTTCATGCGCTTGTCCGCGCGCAGGACGGCCTCGACGTCGACCTTCTCGATCCCCTCCGGCCCCACGGCGGGCGCGTCCGGCAGGGGCTCCGGCGGAGGGATCCGGTCGGCCGCCCCCGAGCCGCCGGATGCCGGGGAGTCGTCGTTCCACTGCGGCCACAGCGGCTCCGGTTCCGGCTGGGCCGACACGGGCGGCGCGGCCTCCGCCGGGCCGAGGCCTCCGGGCGCGGCGCAGCCGGCGAGGCCGGTGCAGAGCAGGGCGGCGGCGAGGCCGCGGCGGGTCAGTGGAGTCATGGGTGCGGAACCGTCGGGTGGGGGAGGCCGCGTGGGCGGCGGGGGAGGGCGGTGCGGGAGCCGTCGGGGGAGGGGGCAGACTGACGGTAGACGGCGCCGGTCACGGGCGTCGGGAGGTTGTGTAACAGCGGTGCGTCCATGGGCCTGAGCAGCCGAAGTGGGGACTTTCGGCCCCGCGGAGCCGCGGCGGACCGCCCGGTGTGAACAGAGGGAGGGCCGTATGGCGTCGGTCGAGGGGCCGGAGCGGCAGGGCGGAAGAACGAGTTCCGCACCGGAGCCGGGGGACCCGCCGCGGGAGCTTCCGTTCTTCGTCTACGGAACCCTGCGGCCGGGCGAGGTCAACCACGACCTGTTCCTGCGGGGCCGCACCGCCGCCGAGGAGCCCGCGCGCCTCCCGGACGCGGCGCTCTACGAGGGCCCCGGCTACCCGTACGCCGTGGACCGCCCCGGCTCCGCCATAGCCGGGGAGCTGATCTTCGCGGCCCCCGGGGCCTACGGTGAACTCCTCGTCGCGCTCGACCTGCTGGAGGAGTACGAGGGCCCCGGGCACCCCCGCAACGTCTACGACCGCACCGCCCGCGAGGCCCTGCGCCCCGACGGCACCCCGGTCCGCGCCTGGGTGTACCTCGCCGCCCCGCTCGTGGCCCGCCGCCTCGCGCGCTCCGGAACGGAGATCCCCGGCGGGGACTGGCTGCGCCGCCGGCTCCCGTAGGTCCCCGTCACGACCGCGGCCACGGGCCCGGTGCTACAGGCCTTCCGCGCCCCGGTTGCGCAGCCGCTGCCCGTACTGCTGGAGGACCCACAGCTCCTCCTGGACCGCGGCCAGCTGTTCCGGCGGGGTCTGGGGGCCGAGGCGGGCCATCGTGCCCTGGACCTCGTGGACCCGGCGGTCGACGGCGCGCAGCCGGACCTGGACCAGCTGGACCCCGGCGTAGATCTCGTCGACCGTCTTCGCGTGGATGGCCTCGACCGCGAGCTCGGTGACCAGTGCGCGGACGGTGTCGTTCGGCGCGGCCTCGCGGACCCGCGTCAGATAGTCCTCGGTGCCGAGCGAGGCGCCGCCGGCGTCCTGGACGGCCTGACGGACGGCCGCGTAGGGCGGGGCGGTGAACTCGTCGATCCCGTACGCGTCGAAGGCGGGGGAGACCAGGGCCGGCCGCTGGAGGGCGAGCTTGAGCAGCTCGCGCTCCGTGCGGTGGGCGGGGCTGCGCAGGTTCAGCGCGGGACCGCCCGCCGGGGCCGCGGAGGGCGCGGGCGCGGCCTCGTAGGAGGACCGGCCGCGGCCCTGCTGCTGTCCGCCGCCGGGCCCCTGGCCGCCGCGGTCGCGCGCCCAGCGGGCGACCTGCGCGACCCGCTTGACCACGAACTGCTCGTCGCGGATGCCGAGCATGCCGGCCAGCTGGACCGCCGACTCGTGCTGGATCGCGATGTTCTTGATGTTGGCGACGACGGGGGCGGCCTCGTCCAGCGCGGCCGCGCGGCCCGCGGGGTTCTCCAGGTTGTGCCGGGCCACGATGTGACGCAGTGCGAACTCGAACAGAGGGGTGCGGGCCTCGACCAGCCCGGCCACGGCCGCATCGCCCTGCGCGAGGCGCAGGTCGCAGGGGTCCATGCCGCCCGGGGCGATGGTGATGGAGGTTTCCGCGGCGAACTTCTGGTCGTCCTCGAAGGCGCGCAGCGCGGCCTTCTGGCCGGCCGCGTCCCCGTCGAAGGTGAAGATCACCTCGGCGGTCGCGTTGTCCATGAGCAGGCGCCGCAGGATCTTGATGTGGTCCCCGCCGAAGGCGGTGCCACAGGTGGCGATCGCGGTCGTGACCCCGGCCACGTGGCAGGCCATCACATCGGTGTAGCCCTCGACCACGACGGCCCGGGAGGTGCGGGCGATCTCCTTCTTGGCCAGGTCGATGCCGTAGAGCACCTGGGACTTCTTGTAGATCGAGGTCTCGGGCGTGTTCAGGTACTTGGGGCCGTTGTCGTCCTCGCGCAGCTTGCGCGCGCCGAAGCCGACGACCTCGCCGCTGATGTCGCGGATGGGCCACATCAGGCGGCCGCGGAAGCGGTCGATGGGCTTTCCGCTGCGGCTGTCCTGGGCCAGGCCGGAGGTGATCAGTTCCTTGTCGCTGAAGCCCTTGCCGCGCAGGAACCGGGTCAGGTGGTCCCAGCCGGCCGGGCTGTAGCCGACGCTGAAGTGCGCGGCGGCGGCCTGGTCGAAGCCGCGCTCGGCCAGGAACGCGCGGCCGATCTCGGCTTCGGCGCTGCCCAGCTGGTCCTGGTAGAACTCGGCGGCGGCCTTGTGGGCCTCGACCAGCCGGATGCGCTCGCCGCGGCCGCTGGTGCCGGCGGTGTAGCCGCCCTCCTCGTACCGCAGGGTGATGCCGGCCAGGCCGGCGAGCCGCTCGACCGCCTCCGAGAAGGAGAGGTGGTCGATCTTCATCACGAAGTCGAGGGTGTCCCCGCCCGCCTGGCAGCCGAAGCAGTGGTAGAGACCCTTGCTCGGGCTGACCTGGAAGGACGGGGACTTCTCGTCGTGGAAGGGGCAGAGGCCCTTGAGGTTGCCGCCGCCCGCGTTGCGCAATTGGAGGTAGTCGGAGACCACGGCGTCGATCGGGACCGCGTCCCGTACCGCCTTCACGTCGTCGTCGTTGATCCGTCCTGCCACACGCGCAAGTCTACGGCCGCGGACCGACAGTCCCGTCAGGCCCCCGGGCGGCTCCCTGCCGGCCCCGCGTCAGGCCACCTCCGAGGGCAGCAGGGCGGACAGCGGGACCGCCGGGTCCGCCAGTTTCTCGCGGTCCACGGGCGCCTTCGACCTGATCAGCGCCTGGATGTGCTCGGCGACGTCCCACACGTTCACGTTCATTCCGGCCAGGACCCGCCCGTCCGACAGCCAGAAGGCGATGAACTCCCGCTTGCCCGCGTCCCCGCGGATCAGCACCTGGTCGTAGCCGCCCGCCGGGGCGTACCCCGAGTACTCCAGGCCCACGTCGTACTGGTCCGAGAAGAAGTACGGCACCCGGTCGTACGAGACCTCCTGCCCCAGCATCGCCCGCGCGGCGGCCGGACCTCCGTTGAGGGCGTTCGCCCAGTGCTCGACCCGCAGCCGGGTCCCGAGCACCGGATGGTGCGCGGCCGCCACGTCCCCGACCGCGAACACGTCGGGGTCGGAGGTGCGCAGCGAGGCGTCCACGGCGATGCCGCCGCCGTGCTCCCGGTCCACCAGGGCCAGGCCCGAGGTCTCCGCGAGCGCGGTGCGCGGCGCGGCGCCGATCGCCGCGAGGACCGCGTGCGCCGGGTGCTCCTCCCCGTCGGCCGTCCGGGCCGCCAGCACCATGCCGTCGTGCCCGACGATCTCCGTCAGCCGGGCCCCGAAGTGGAAGCGGACCCCGTGCTCGGCGTGCAGGTCGGCGAAGAGCCGGCCGATCTCCGGACCGAGCACCGCGTGCAGCGGGGTCGCCTCCGGCTCGATGACCGTGACCTCGGCCCCGTACCCCCGGGCCGCCGCGGCGACCTCCAGGCCGATCCAGCCGGCGCCCGCGATCAGCAGGTGCCCGTTGTCCCGGCCCAGGCCGGCCAGCGTCTTGCGCAGCCGCTCGGCGTGCGCGAGGCGCCGCAGGTGGTGCACCCCCACCAGCTCGGTGCCCGGGATGTCCAGCCGGCGCGGCTCGGCGCCGGTGGCCAGCAGCAGCTTGTCGTAGGGCAGCGCCGTGCCGTCGCCGAGGACCACCTTCTTGGCCTCCCGGTCGAGGTGGACCGCCGGCTGGCCGAGGTGCAGCTCGATGTCGGAGGCCGCGTACCAGGAGGCCTCGTGGACGAAGACGCTCTCGCGCTCCTCCTTGCCCGCCAGGTATCCCTTGGAGAGCGGGGGACGCTCGTAGGGATGGTCGCGCTCGTCGCCGATGAGGATCACCCGCCCCGTGAACCCCTCGGACCTCAGCGTCTCGGCCGCCTTAGCTCCGGCGAGCCCTGCGCCGACGATGACGAATGTCCGGTGTGCGTCGACCACCTGATGCCTCCTCATAACCTCTCCGCCACATGCGACCACATGCGAGCGTCCCGCACTGAGCCTGCCGCGTGAAGGGGGAGTGGCCCGATCGGCTCACCCTTCGGCGCGTCGCGCGCGACGCGTGAGGCGGGCGTGCAGGGAGCGTGCGGCGGCGTCCGTGAGCGCCGCGATCTGGTCGACGACCGCGCGTTTGCGGGCCCGGTCGTCGGGCGCCGCGTCGAAGATCGCCCGGAACTGCGGGTCCAGGCCCTCGGGGGCGCGGGCGCTCAGCGCCTCCGCGAGCTCGGCCAGGACGATGCGCTGATCGGCTCGGATCCGCTCCTGCTCGTCGCGCTGCATGACGTACAGGTCGGCCACGGCCTTGAGGACGGCGCACTCGTTGCGCGCCTCGCGCGGGACCACGAGCTCCGCCGCGTAGCGGGTGAGCCGGCCCGTTCCGTAGGCCTGCCGGGTCGCGCCCTCGGCGGCCAGGCAGAAGCGGCCGATGAGCTGGCTGGTGGCGTCCTTCAGCCGGGCCTGGGCCACGGCCGAGCCGTCGTACCCGTGCGGCCACCAGTCCTGCTCCATCAGCCGGTCCAGGGCTTCGCGCAGCTCCTCCGGGTCGGTGCCGGCCGGTACGTACCGGCCGATCGCCACCCGCCAGATCGCGGTGCGCTCGGGCTCGGCGAACAGCAGGTTCGGGTCGAGGTGCCCGGCGTGCAGGCCGTCCTCGAAGTCGTGGACGGAGTACGCCACGTCGTCGGCCCAGTCCATGACCTGCGCCTCGAAGCACTTGCGGTCGGCGGGCGCGCCGCGCCGGAGCCACTCGAAGACCGGCAGGTCGTCCTCGTACGCACCGAACTTCACCGAGCCCGGGTCGGTGGGGTGGTCCCCTCGCGCCCAGGGGTACTTGGTGGCGGCGTCCAGACAGGCCCGGGTGAGGTTCAGCCCGACGCTGACCAGCTCGCCGGTGGCCGGGTCGGGGACGAAGCGCTTGGGCTCCAGCCGGGTCAGCAGGCGCAGCGACTGGGCGTTGCCCTCGAAGCCGCCGCAGTCCTTGGCGAACTCGTTGAGCGCCTCTTCGCCGTTGTGGCCGAAAGGCGGGTGTCCCATGTCGTGCGAGAGGCAGGCCGCCTCGACCAGGTCGGGGTCGCAGCCGAGCGCGGCGCCGAGCTCCCGGCCGACCTGGGCGCACTCCAGGGAGTGCGTCAGACGCGTACGGGGGCTCGCGTCCCAGTCGTACGAACGCGTGCCGGGGGTGACCACCTGGGTCTTGCCGGCGAGGCGGCGCAGGGCGGCGGAGTGCAGCACACGGGCGCGGTCGCGCTGGAAGGCGGTCCGGCCCGGCCGTTTGTCGGGCTCGACGGCCCAGCGCTCGGTATCGGCGGGATCGTAGGGCGGACGAGCGGACGCGGTGGTGCCTTCCAAGCCTTCCATGCTCCGACGTTAACCGGAACCGCCGACAAGACGGGCGATCCGAGCGATCCGGCCCCGCACGGCTCCCGGCGCGGCACTAGGCGGTGGCCAGTTCCAGGTGCCCCGCGTACGGGACCTCGTGCCGGGCGTCGCCCTGCCCGGCGGCTGCCCGTTCCGCGGCGCTCCGTTCCGCGGCGGCCCGGGCGGCGAGGGCCGCGACGGCTTCGTCGTAGCGGTGCAGCACCAGCCGGGCCAGCGCCGGATGCGCGCCGAGCGGGGCTGCGGCCGGTCCGGGCGCGGCGGCGGCGCTCGCGGAGGCGAAGCGCCCGGGGGCGGCGAAGTACGAGGCCACCGCGACCCGGTGGCAGCCGCGCCCGGCCAGGGCCCGTACGGCCTCGGGCACGGTGGGCGCCGCGGCCGAGGCGTAGGCCGCCGTCACGGGCACCCCGTCGAGCCGTTCGGACAGCAGGGCTGCGGTGGCCCGCGTATCGGCGGCGGAGTCGGGGTCGCGGGATCCGGCGGCCGCCAGCACCACCGCGGACCCGGCGGTCCAGCCGGCTTCCACGAGCCGCTCGTACAGGGCCTCGACGAGCAGCGGATGCGGACCGAGGGGCGCGGCGATGCGGGTCCGCAGGTGTCCGGCGCGGGCGGCGGCGGCCGGCAGGTCCCGCTTGACGTGGGTGCCGCGCCCCAGCAGCAGCGGAACGAGCACGGCGGATCCGGTGGCCCGTTCGAGGGTGTGCTCCAGGAGCGGGTGGTTCAGCTCGATGTGCCCGAGCCGGACGGGGAGGCGGGGGCGGAGCTCGCGGACCCGTTCGAGCAGGGCCTCGACGGTGTGGAGGGCGCGCGGGTCACGGCTGCCGTGGGCCACGGCGACGAGGGTGGGCTGCATGGGGGGACTCCGTGGTGTCGGGGGCGCAGGCCGCTGAGCTGCGTGCCGAGCTGGGCGGTGATCCGGGTCAGCAACTCCGCCGTGGTGGACGGCGGAAGAGGAGGGCGGCGCGGGTCCGGCCCGGGGCATCGGGCCCGGCGGGTTCGGCGGCTTCGGCGGGCTCGCAGGGTTCGACGGGCCCGACGGGTTCGACGGGCCCGACGGGTTCGGCGGGGGCCCGGCCGCAGGGAGCGCCGGCCCCGGCGTCGCGGACCGTGCGGGCCCTGGTGCCCCGGACCGTGCGGGCCCGGCGGCGGGCCGTGCGGGTGGTGATGGCGCTCTGCGTGCTGGCGCTGCTGCCCTCCGCGTGGACGCACGCCGCGGCCGGGCCGCGGCTGCGCACCACCGCCGACGCGCCCGCGGCCGACGTGGCGGTGGTCTTCGGGGCCGGACTGTGGAACGGCCGGCCGACCCCCTACCTCGCCGGCCGCCTCGACGCCGCCGCCGAGCTCTACCGCGCGGGCAAGGTCAAGGTCGTCCTCGTCACCGGCGACAACAGCCGCACCGAGTACGACGAGCCCGACGCGATGCGCACGTACCTGACGGGCCACGGCGTGCCGGACGCCCGGATCGTCAGCGACTACGCGGGCTTCGACTCGTGGGACTCCTGCGTCCGTGCCCGGGAGATCTTCGGGGTGCGCCGGGCGGTGCTGGTCAGTCAGGGCTTCCACATCCGGCGGGCGGTCGCGCTGTGCCGGGCCGCCGGCGTGGACGCGTACGGGGTCGGGGTGGCCCAGGCGCACGACGCGACCTGGTACTACGGCGGTACGCGCGAGGTCTTCGCGGCGGGGAAGGCGGCGCTGGACGCGGTCTTCAAGCCGCAGCCGCGCTTCCTGGGCCCCAAGGAGGAAGGGGTGTCGCGGGCCCTGGCCGCTCTGGCAGACTGACGCCGCTGAAGGCGTATGCCGATTCGGCATATGCCGATCCGTCGTGCGTGTCAGGGGTGTGGAACCGTGGCGGTCGTGGAGGTCCTTGACCGGCCCGAGTTCCGCCGGGCCTCACCGGGCGGCGGAGCCCACGCTGAGGTGCGCGTACAAGAGGCGTAACCGGGGGCGGTGGTCCGCGTAACACCCGCGTCGCATGGTGAGACGCATGCACACCCCGGGAGCCGCACCGGCCGATACCCCCTCCGACGCCGTCACCGCCACGCACTGCCCGTACTGCGCGCTGCAGTGCGGGATGAACCTCCGCCCCGAACCGGGTGGGGGCGGCGTGGTGGTGGAGGAGCGGGCCGGCTTTCCCGTGAACTTGGGCGCGCTGTGCGGCAAGGGCCGCAGCGCCCCCGCCGTGCTCTCCTCCCGGGTGCGCCTGACCGAGCCGCTCGTCCGCACCCACGCCGGGCAGCTGGAGCCGGCCACCTGGGAGGAGGCCCTCGACGCCGTCGCCGAGGGGCTCGCGCGTACGCGCGGTGCCCACGGGGCGGACGCGGTCGGGGTGTTCGGCGGTGGCGGGCTGACGAACGAGAAGGCCTACGCCCTCGGGAAGTTCGCCCGGATCGCCCTCGGGACCTCGCAGATCGACTACAACGGCCGGTTCTGCATGTCCTCGGCCGCCGCCGCGCACCAGCGGGCCTTCGGGCTCGACCGGGGGCTGCCCTTCCCGCTGGAGGACATCCCCCGGACCGGCTGCGTGATCCTCGTCGGCTCCAACCCGGCCGAGACCATGCCGCCCGCCCTCCGCTTCTTCCGCGAACTCCGCGAGAACGGCGGCACGCTGATCGTGGTGGACCCGCGCCGCACGCGGACCGCCGAGCAGGCCGACCTGCACCTGGCCCCCCGCCCCGGCACGGACCTGGCGCTCGCCCTCGGCCTGCTCCACCTGGTGGTGGCGGGCGGGCACACCGACGAGGAGTTCATCGCCGAACGCACCAGCGGCTGGGAGGAGGCCCGCGCGGGCGCGATGGCGCACTGGCCGGAGCTGGTCGAGCGCATCACGGGAGTGCCCGTGCCCAGACTCCGCGAGGCGGTACGGATGTTCTGCGCCCCGGAGTCCGCGATGGTGCTCACCGCGCGCGGCCCCGAGCAGCAGTCCAAGGGCACCGACACCGTCGGAGCCTGGATCAACCTCTGCCTCGCCACCGGCCGGGCCGGCCGCCCGCACTCCGGGTACGGGTGCCTCACCGGCCAGGGCAACGGCCAGGGCGGCCGCGAGCACGGTCAGAAGGCCGACCAGCTCCCCGGCTACCGCAAGCTGACCGACCCGGCGGCGCGGGCCCACGTGGCCGGGGTCTGGGGCATCGACCCCGACGACCTCCCCGGCCCGGGCCGCAGTGCCTACGAACTCCTCGACGCGCTGGGCACGGACGTCCGGGCCCTGCTCCTGATGGGCTCGAACCCGGTGGTCTCGGCCCCCCGCGCCGGCCACATCGAGGACCGCATCCGCTCCCTGGACTTCCTCGCGGTCGCGGACGTGGTCCTGTCCGAGACCGCCGCCCTGGCGGACGTGGTCCTCCCGGTCGCCCAGTGGGCGGAGGAGACCGGCACCACCACCAACCTGGAGGGCCGCGTCCTGCTGCGCCGCCGGGCCCTGACCCCGCCTCCCGGGGTCCGCACCGACCTGGAGGTCCTGCACGGCCTGGCCGCGCGGCTGGGCGTGCCGAAGGCCTTCCCGACCTCGCCCGAGGAGGTCTTCGACGAACTGCGCCGGGCCTCGGCGGGCGGCCCGGCGGACTACTCGGGCATCAGCTACGCCCGGATCGAGGCCGAGCAGGGGGTCTTCTGGCCCTGCCCGGCGGACGCACCGGCGGACGCACCGGCGGGAGAGGCCGCCCCGGCGGAGGCGGAACCGGGGGAGATCCGCCCCGCGCAGCCCCACCCCGGCACCCCGCGCCTCTTCCTCGACCGCTTCGCCACCGAGGACGGCCGGGCCCGCTTCGTCCCCGTCACGCACCGCGACGCCGCCGAGGTCCCGGACGCGCGGTACCCGCTGCTCCTCACCACCGGCCGGGTGGTCGCCCAGTACCAGTCGGGCGCGCAGACCCGGCGGGTGGACGAGCTCAACGCGGCCGCCCCCGGCGCCTTCGTGGAACTCCACCCGCGCCTCGCGGCCCGCATCGGCGCGGTCGAGGGCGCCCCCCTGGCGGTCACCTCCCGCCGGGGCCGCGCGGTGGCCCCGGCCCGCATCACCGACACCATCCGCGCGGACACGGTCTTCATGCCCTTTCACTGGCCGGGCGAGGGCCGCGCGAACACCCTCACGAACCCCGCGCTGGACCCGGTCTCGCGGATGCCGGAGTTCAAGGTCTGCGCGGTCCGGGTCGAACCGGCCGAACCGGCCGAACCGGCCTAAGCGGCCGCGAAGGTGGGCTCCAGGGCCTTCAGCAGGCGCCGCGCGTAGGACTCGGCGGACCCGGGGATCCCCGGGTACTCCGCGTGGAACGGGCTCCAGTCCGTCCGCGCGAGCCCTTCGAACATCCCGGGTGCGGGCGGCTGGTGGCCCGCGCCGGTCTCGAACTCCCCGGAGAGCCGGAACACCTCCGCCAGCAGCGGGTAAGGAAGTGCGCGGCTCTCCGCCAGCAGGACCGCGTCGTACAGGTCCTTGCCCTGCGGGTACATGTCCCCGGCGAGCCACAACAGCTTCCAGGCGAGGGAGAGTTCGCGCGTGGCGCCCAGCAGCCCGACCCCCGCCACCTCCACGGGCTCCGGCGCGACCGGCAGCGGCTCGTTGAAGACGAAGTCCAGCTGGACCTGACCGCCCCGCATGCCCGGCGCGGACCAGGGGAGGACCAGCCTGTGCCCCGGGACGCGTTCGTACGTCCAGATGTACTCCGACACCGCCTCCGACGCCGGCATCACCAGGTCCCCGTACCCCGCCACCCGCTCGGCCGCGGCCGCGATCGCCTCCAGCATCCGCGCGGTGCGGTCCTCCTCGATCATCCAGTCCACGGGGACCACGACGAAGTCCAGGTCGTGAGGCTCCCGCGAGGCCTCCCCGAACCACTGGGACATCAGCGTGCTCCCGCGCAGCACCAGCGCATCCGCGAAGCCCGAGGTCCCGACGGCACGCAACGCCACGTCCATCGCCGACCGCCGGGCCGACCGCCAGGCCGCCCGCGCCGCCGGCTCCGCGATCACCGGATCCAGCGGCCGGTACGCCTCCTGGAAGTGCTTGAGCGCGGGATCGAAGGCCACGCCGGCCGGGTCGCCCCTCTCGCCCGTCCGCAGGGTCCGGGGCCGCTGGAACCTCCGCCGGGTCTGCTCCGTCTCCGGTTCCGCGGGATCATCCGGTCCGCCCGGAATCGACGGCTTCCACTCCTGGCCGCTCACAGCGCGTCCCCCTCCTCGATCCACCCGTCGTCCACCGACAGGTTGCTGTCGTACAGGACGAACTCCCGCTCCTGCGAGCGGATTTCGTACCCGGCTCCCACCAGCGCGGCGGTCAGCGCCCCGTAGGCCGCCGTCGCCAGCGCCGCCGTGCCCCGGCAGCGCTGGGTCACGAAGCGTTCGTGACGGGCCCCCGGCAGGACCCGGCGCGCGTTCCACGACACGTGGGCCGCGTGTTCCGTCGCCAGGGACTCCAGGGCGGCCCGGTCGTAGTCGGCGGGAAGGCGCAGCTTCAGGTGGTGCTCGAAGTAGCCCCCGCCGGGGCCCGGCAGGTCCGTGGTCCACGGGACGGTCTCCACCTTGACCCGGACCGGGTCGAAGCCGGCCGCGCGCAGCCGGGGCACCAGCGCCTCGTGCCCCGTGCGGTCGGGCAGCGTCAGCATCGGCTGCGAGGTCATCCGGCCCCGGGCCAGCACGATGTGCGTCACCTTCAACTCCCGCCGCCCGGCCCACGCTTCGAGCCGCGCCAGTTCCGCCGGGTCCGGGCAGCGCACCGTGACGTGCGTTTCGTACGGAGACATGGCGACGATCTTCCCGCACATGCGTCCGGTCCGCATCGGGGTTCTCGTCAGGGGGTAACCATGGGTCACGCACCGGACTCAGAAAGTGCTCGCACGCCCCTCGTGGCAGCGATGTGTCGTACCCCACACTGAGGTGCGGTGCCCCCGTCCTCGGAGCCCTGTGGAGGTCGCCCCCGTGCAGACCCAGAGCTTGACCGTCAGCGTCAGCCCGCCCCGGAACACCGCCGCGGAGGCCGAAGCCGCGGCCGGCGAGGAACCGGAGGCCGACGCCGTGGACGAGGAGGAGGAGCCGCAGGCCCCGGAGCTGGGCCGGCAGGCGTCCGCCCAGCGCAAACGGGCTGGTGAGGGCTCCGCCGGAGCGGGACCGTCCGCCGACCTCTTCCGGCAGTACCTGCGCGAGATCGGCCGGATCCCGCTGCTCACCGCGGCCGAGGAGGTCGACCTCGCGCGGCGCGTGGAAGCGGGACTGTTCGCCGAGGAGAAGCTCGGCAGCGGGGCCGCGCTCGACCTGCAGCTCACCCTCGACCTGGACAAGCTCGTCGTCATGGGCCGCATGGCCAAACGCCGCCTCATCGAATCGAACCTGCGGCTCGTCGTCTCCGTCGCCAAGCGTTACGTGGGCCGCGGGCTGACCATGCTCGACCTGGTCCAGGAGGGGAACCTCGGGCTGATCCGGGCCGTCGAGAAGTTCGACTACGCCCGCGGCTACAAGTTCTCCACCTACGCCACCTGGTGGATCCGCCAGGCCATGTCCAGGGCCCTCGCCGACCAGGCCCGGACCATCCGCGTGCCCGTCCACGTCGTCGAGCTGATCAACCGCGTCATCCGCGTCCAGCGCCGCATGCTCCAGGAGCGCGGGTACGAGCCCACCGCCGAAGAGGTCGCCGCGCACCTGGAGCTGACTCCCGAGCGGGTCCTGGAAGTGCTGCGCCTGGCACAGGAACCGGTCTCGCTGCACGCCCCCGTGGGCGAGGAGGACGACGTCGCGCTCGGCGACCTCATCGAGGACGGCGACGCCGCCTCCCCGGTGGAGTCGGCCGCCTTCTTCCTGCTCCGCGAGCACCTGGAGGCGGTCCTCTCGACCCTCGGCGAGCGGGAGCGCAAGGTCGTGCAGCTGCGCTACGGGCTCGCCGACGGCCGGCCGCGCACGCTGGAGGAGATCGGGCGGATCTTCGGGGTGACCCGCGAGCGGATCCGGCAGATCGAGTCCAAGACCCTCGGCAAACTGCGCGACCACGCCTTCGCCGACCAGCTCCGCGGCTATCTCGACTGAGGACGGGCCGTGCCGGCCCCACGGGGAGCGCGGCGGCACGGAAAAGGGGGCGCCCCGAAGGGCGCCCCCGTTCCACTCGTCCCGGCCGTCCCGCTAGTCGACCTCGGCCACCGCTTGCGCGAACTGCGCCGCGTACAGGCGCGCGTACGCGCCGTCCGAGCCCAGCAGCTCCTCGTGCGTGCCCTGTTCCACGATCGAGCCGCTCTCCATCACCAGGATCAGGTCGGCGTCGCGGATCGTGGACAGCCGGTGCGCGATCACGAAGGACGTGCGGCCGTGCGCGAGGCGCGCCATCGCCTTCTGGATCAGCACCTCGGTCCGGGTGTCCACCGAGCTCGTCGCCTCGTCGAGCACCAGGATCACCGGGTCGGACAGGAACGCCCGCGCGATGGTGATCAGCTGCTTCTCGCCGGCGCTGACGCCCGCGCCCTCGTCGTCGAGCACCGTGTCGTAGCCGTCGGGCAGCGTGCGGACGAACCGGTCCGCGTGGGCCGCCCGCGCGGCCTCCTCGATCTCCTCGCGCGTCACCTCGCGCGAAGCGCCGTAGGCGATGTTCTCCGCGATGGTGCCGCCGAACAGCCAGGTGTCCTGGAGCACCATGCCGATGCCGCCGCGCAGTTCCTCGCGGGTCATCTTCGCGATGTCCACGCCGTCGAGGGCGATCTCGCCGCCCGTGACCTCGTAGAACCGCATCAGCAGGTTGACCAGCGTGGTCTTGCCGGCGCCGGTCGGGCCGACGATCGCGACCGTCTGTCCCGGGTCGACCGAGAGCGAGAGGTTCTCGATCAGCGGCTTGTCCCGCTCGTAGCGGAAGGCGACCTTGTCGAAGGTGACCTGCCCGACCAGCGTTTCGGGACGCTCCGGAACCTCCGCGTCCGGCTCCTGCTCCTCCGCGTCCAGCAGCTCGTACACCCGCTCCGCCGACGCGACGCCGGACTGCACCAGGTTCGCCATGGAGGCGACCTGGGTCAGCGGCATCGAGAACTGGCGCGAGTACTGGATGAAGGCCTGGACGTCACCGATCGACAGGGTGCCCGAGGCCACCTTCAGACCGCCGACGACCGCGACGAGCACGTAGTTGATGTTCGAGATGAACAGCATCACCGGCTGCATGATCCCGCTGACCAGCTGCGCCTTGAACGAGGCCCGGTACAGCGCCTCGTTCTGCTCGGCGAAGAGCTCCGCGGACTCCTTCTGCCGGCCGAAGACCTTGACCAGCGTGTGCCCCGAGTACATCTCCTCGACGTGCGCGTTCAGGGCGCCCGTGGACTTCCACTGCGCCACGAACTGCGGCTGCGACTTCTTGCCGATCTTCGCGGCCACGTAGGCCGAGACCGGGATCGTCACGAGCGCGACCAGCGCCAGCACCGGCGAGATCCAGAACATCATCGCCAGCACGCCGACGATGGTCAGGAGCGAGTTGAGCAGCTGCCCCATCGTCTGCTGGAGCGTCTGCCCGATGTTGTCGATGTCGTTCGTGGCCCGGCTGAGCACCTCTCCGCGCTTCTGCGAGTCGAAGTACGACAGCGGCAGCCGCGACAGCTTCGCCTGCAGCGCCTCGCGCAACCGGTACACGGTGCCGTTCATGATGTGGTTCGACAGCCGCGTCGCGACCAGCATCATCAGACCGGCGACCGTGAAGACGGCCAGCGCCCACAGGGCCACCGCCCCCACCGCGCCGAAGTCGATGCCCTGGCCCGGGGTGAAGTCGGTGCCGGACAGCATGTCCGCCATCCCGCCCTGGCCCTGGGAGCGCATCAGCTCCAGGGCCTGTTCCTTGGTGGCGCCGGGCGGCAGCTCCCGCCCCACCTCCCGGCCCACGATCCCCGCGAAGACCAGGTCGGTGGCCTCGCCGAGGATCTTCGGGCCGGTCACCGAAGCGGCGACGCTGGCCACGACCGCGAGGATCATGCCCCACAGCTTGACCCGGTCGTGCGCCAGCTGGCGCAGCAGCCGCTTGCCCGAGTCCTTGAAGTTCATGGACCGCGTCGTCGGCGGTCCCATCATCATGCGTCCTCCGGGACCGCTCACGCCGCCTCCGCCTCCGTCAGCTGGGAGAGCACGATCTCCCGGTAGGTCTCATTGCCGGCCATCAGCTCGTGGTGGCGTCCTTCGCCCACGACCTGTCCCGCGTCGAGGACGACGATCCGGTCGGCGTCGCGGATCGTGGAGACCCGCTGGGCGACGATGACCACGGTCGCGTTCTCGGTCTCGCGGGCGAGCGCGGAGCGCAGCGCCGCGTCCGTCGCGTAGTCCAGGGCCGAGAAGGAGTCGTCGAAGAGGTAGATCTCCGGGCGCTGCACGAGCGTGCGCGCGATCGCGAGCCGCTGGCGCTGGCCGCCGGAGACGTTGGTCCCGCCCTGGGCGACGGGCGCGTCGAGCCCGCCCTCCAGCGCGGAGACGAACTCCTTGGCCTGCGCCACCTCCAGCGCGTGCCACAGCTCCTCGTCGGTGGCGTCCGGGCGTCCGTAGCGCAGGTTGGTGGCGACCGTCCCGGAGAACAGGTACGGCTTCTGCGGGACCATGCCGACCGTCCGGGCGAGCAGCTCGGGCGCGAGGCGGCGTACGTCCTCGCCGTCCACGAGGACCTCGCCGCCGGTCGCGTCGAACAGCCGGGGGACCAGACCCAGCAGGGTGGACTTGCCGCTGCCGGTGGAGCCGATCACGGCGGTGGTCTCGCCCGGGCGGGCGACCAGGTCGACCCCGCGCAGTACGGGAGCCTCGGCGCCCGGGTAGCGGAAGTCGGCGCCGCGCAGCTCGAGGCGGCCGTGGTGGAGCAGCTTGCGGACGGGGTCGGCGGGCGGGACCACGCTGGAGTCGGTGTCCAGGACCTCCTGGACGCGCTCGGCGCAGACCTCGGCGCGCGGCACCATCATGAACATGAAGGTGGCCATCATCACGGCCATGACGATCTGCATCAGGTAGGCGAGGAAGGCCGTCAGCTGGCCGATCTCCATGCCGCCGCTGTCGATGCGCATGGCGCCGAACCAGATGACGGCGACGCTGGAGATGTTCACGACCACGATGACCGTCGGGAACATCAGCGCGAGCAGCTTGCCCGCCGCCAGCGAGACACCGGTGAGGTCGGCGTTGGCCTCGCGGAAGCGGTTCTTCTCGTAGTCGTCGCGGATGAAGGCGCGGATCACCCGGTTGCCGGTGATCTGCTCGCGCAGGACCCGGTTCACGGTGTCCAGGCGCGTCTGCATCGCCCGGAAGAGCGGCCGCGTCTTCAGGACGATGGCGCCGACCGACAGGCCGAGCACGGGGACGACGGCGAGGAGCACGCCCGACAGCTTCACGTCGAGCGACAGCGCCATGAAGATGCCGCCGACGCACATGATCGGAGCCGACACCATCAGGGTGAAGGTCATCAGCACGAGCATCTGGATCTGCTGCACGTCGTTCGTCGTACGGGTGATCAGCGAGGGCGCGCCGAAGTGGCCGAGCTCACGCGCCGAGAAGCTCTGTACGCGGTCGAAGACGCCGGCCCGGACGTCACGGCCGAAGGCGGCGGCGGTGCGGGCACCGTAGTAGACGGCTCCGACGTTGCAGACGAGCTGCACCAGCGAGACGCCGAGCATCAGCGCGCCGAAGCGCAGGATGTAGCCCGTGTCGCCGTTGACGACACCGTTGTCAATGATGTCGGCGTTCAACGTGGGCAGGTAGAGGCTCGCGCTGGTCTGCAGCAGTTGCAGCAGCACCAGCACGGCGATCGGTTTCCGGTACGGACCGAGGTGGGTCCGCAGAAGTCGTATGAGCACGCGCAGGCTCCGGTCGGCATGATCGAGGGGGGTCACCCCATCTTCGGCCAACCGGGTGCCCAGCCCCAACGGTTTTCGCAAAGGCCGGTCAAAAGGAGTACCGGGGCGCGGGACCGGTCCTAGGCCCTTGGCCGGGCCCCCGGCAAGGCCCGCCGGCTAGGAACCCGGCCGGGCCCCCGGCCGCCGTGCCGCCCCCGGCCGCCGTGCCGCCCCCGGCGGCCGCGCGCCGCCGGGCTCAGAAAGCGCCGGCCTCAGAACGCGCCGGGGTGGATCTGCTCCCGGGTCGCGATGTACTGCTGGCGCACGCCCTGCCAGGCCGGGTACTCCTCGTCCGGCTCGAAGACCTGCGCGGCCGGCGCCGGCCACACCGGCGGGGTGTGCGGGGCCAGCGTGCCCCGCGCCACGCCGAGCGCCCACGCCGCCTGCCGGGCCGCGCCCAGCGCCGCGTAGTCCGCCGGCGCCGGCACGACGATCTGCGTGCCGAACAGGCCCGGCGCGAAGGCCTGTACGGCGGGCAGCTCGGCCGCCGCGCCCAGCAGGAACACCCGGCGGATCTCCACCCCCCGGCTGCGCAGCACGTCGAGCGCGTCCACCAGCCCGCACAGCATCCCCTCGAAGGCCGCCCGCGCGAGGTGCTCCGGCTTCATGGAGTCCCGGCGCAGCCCCGACAGGGTTCCGGCGGTGTGCGGCAGGTTCGGCGTCCGCTCACCCTCCAGGTACGGCAGGAGTACGAGGCCGTGTGCGCCCGGGGTCGACTTCAGCGCGAGCTCGCTCAGCCCGTCCAGGTCGGTGCCCAGCATCTCGGCGGTGCCGCGCAGGGCCCGTACCGCGTTGGAGGTGTTGACCACCGGCAGGTGCATCCCGGCGGCGTCCGCGAGCGAGGTGATCAGCCCGCCGGGCTCGGACAGCGCCTCGCGGTGCACCGCCATCACCGACCCGGAGGCGCCCAGGGACACCACCGCGTCGCCGGGGCCCATGCCCAGTCCGAGCGCGGCGGCCATGGTCTCGCCGGTCCCGGCGGAGATCAGCAGCCCCTCGGGCGTGGTCCCGGCGGCTTCGGAGGGGCCGAGCACCTCGGGCAGGAGCGCCCGGTGGCCGAGCGCGAGCTCGACGAGGTCGGGGCGGTAGGTGCCGGTGGCCGTCGACCAGTAGCCGGTGCCGGAGGCGCCGCCCCGGTCGGTGGTCCGCCGGGCCGGGCGGCCCAGCAGCTGCCACACCAGCCAGTCGTGGGGCGACATCACCGCGGCGACCCGGCGGGCCGCGTCGGGCTCGACGCGGGCCAGCCAGGCCAGCTTCGCGATCGGCTGGGCCGAATGGGGGACCGATCCGACGGCCTCGGCCCAGGCCTGCCGGCCGCCGAGCGCTTCGATCAGGTCGGCGGCGGCGACCTGGCCGCGCTTGTCGTTGCCGATCAGCGCGGAGCGGACGAGGCCGCCCTGCGCGTCGAGGGGCAGCACACCGTGCTGCTGGGCGGAGACGCCGATGGCCTCGACGCCCTCGAGGAGCCCGCCGCCGGCGGCTTCCCCGAGGGAGAGCAGCCATGCCTGTGGATCGGTCTCGTGCGGGACGGCTTCGCCGGTGGGCTGCGGATGGGGGGCGTACCCCTGGCGCAGCACGGCGCCCGTCTCGGTGTCACAGACCACGATGCGAGTGAAGGCGGAAGAGCTGTCCAGCCCGGCGACTATCCCCATGAGGGGAATTCTGCCGCACGTCCGAACGAACTCCGCCGCCCCGAACCCCGCGAGACGTCACCCGGGCGGGGGCGGGCCCCGCCCGGGCCGAGCCGTCAGGTGTTGCTGGTGCCCCAGTCGTCCTCGCCGGAGCCGCCGCCGACCCGGGCGCGCAGCCCGCGTACCCGCCCGGCCAGGGAGTCGGGCACGGCGTCGCCCACCTTGTCGCTCACCACGGCGAAGGCCTTGCCCGCGAACTCCCGGCCGGTCTGACCAGCGCTCTCGGCGGCGTTGCGCACCGCCGGGTTCTGCGCGAACCCGCGCGCGGACTTCCTCAACTGTTCGTACCGCTCGCGCCCGGCCCGGGTCCCGAGCACGTACCCGAGGGCCAGTCCGACCACGAACGTGACCTTGTACCGCATGCCTGTCACCCTTCGTCATGTGGTGCCCGGCCCGCTGGCGATACCGATTGGCGGAGCACCCCCCTGCTTGCGCTAATCTATGACTCGCAGCGGGCACCCGCCCCCCGGCTTGGCCGGAGGTGGGCTGTTCGGTGCAACGCAGCAATCCCCTGTAGCTCAATTGGCAGAGCAGCCGACTGTTAATCGGCAGGTTACTGGTTCGAGTCCAGTCGGGGGAGCGCGGTCCCCTGTAGCTCAATTGGCAGAGCAGCCGACTGTTAATCGGCAGGTTACTGGTTCGAGTCCAGTCGGGGGAGCAAGTGAGAACGAGGACCCCGAGTGGGTCCTTTTTCTTTTTATGCGCCCGGTGTGGAACCGGACAGGGCTCGATACGGTCTCTCTGGGCAGGCGAAGCCGATCATGCGAGGCATCCGAGGCAGGAGATCGTATGAGCGGCTATGCTGCGGCAGACGGCGCGCACACATGTACGCGCCACGCCGTGAAGGGGCGGTAGCTCAGCCGGTTAGAGCAGCGGACTCATAATCCGTCGGCCGTGGGTTCGAGTCCCACCCGCCCCACCACGCGCAAGGTGTGCAGGAACGTTCTCCTTGTCGTTCTCGTCGCCTCCCCGATCCCGGACGTTCTGAGCCCGCGATCCTCGCCCCCAGGGGCCTTTCTCCGGTGTGCGCGGCCGGCCGTGGCCGCCGGATCCTCGAGTCGTGCAGGCCGGGCGCAGGTGCGGGTGCGGTCGCACCTGCGGGCCGGGCGCGGGGCCGCGCCGGTCAGAAGGCCTCCGTTTCGTCCGCCAGGTGACGCAGGACGTCCATGAGGTCGCCGCGGCGGGTGAACGCCGCGCGCTGGCGGTGGGCGCCCGAGCCGTCGCGCAGGAGACCGGCCATGGTCTTCGCCGCGTGGTCGAGGTCGCCGGAGGCGGCCAGTTCGGGGGCCACCAGGTCGAGCAGTGCCTCCGCCAGGTCCGCCGCCGGGAGCTCGGCGCCCGTGTACGGGTCGAGGCCGAAGCCCTCCAGGCCGTCGTGGGCCGCCCGCCAGCGCGCGAGGCGCAGTACGTCCTCCCGTACGGGCGGGTCGGGCCGCCGCTCCGCGATCTCGCGCAGGGCCGTCGTGACGAGGGCGCGGGCCAGTTCGGCCTGCAGGACGGCCGAGTCGATGTCCGGTGACATGTCGGGCGCCCGGAACTCGAGCGTCGGCCAGTTCCCGGACGGCCGGAGGTCCCAGTAGACCATCTTGGTGTCGAGGGCGGCCCCGGAGCCGAGCAGGGTCTGCACCGAGCGGCGGAAGTGGGCCGTCGAGGTGAAGTGCGGAGGGAGGCCGGCCGAGGGCCAGCCCGACCAGGCCATCGCCCGCCAGCTGGCGTGGCCGGTGTCACGGCCTCCCCAGAACGGCGAGTTGGCGGCCAGCGCGATCAGCGTGGGCAGCCAGGGTCTGACCCGGTTGGACACCGCGACGGCCGTGTCCACGTCGAGGGTGCCGATGTGGATGTGGCGGCCGCAGCTGACGAGGGTGTCGGTGAGCGCGCCGAAGCGCCGGTGCTGCTCGCGCTGGCGCGGCTCGTCGTCGGTCAGGTGGAGCGGACCCTCCACGGCGACGACCGGCGAGGGCGCCGCCAGCAGCCGGCAGCCGTGCGCGCGGGCCGCCTGCGCGAGGGTGGTCCGCAGTGCGGCGAGCTCTCTGCGCAGGTCCCCGGCCGAGTCGGAGACCGGGGTGGCGATCTCCACTTGGTAGCGGGTGCCCTCGGGGTGCAGTTCGTGGAGCGGTCCGGCGGCGGTGGCGAGGACGAGCGGGGCGGCCGGGACCACCCGCAGGGTGCGGGCGTCGACGAGGAGGAACTCCTCCTCGACCCCCAGGGTGAGCGGGGGGACCGTGCCGGCCGCGCCCGTGGTGCCGGTGGTGGCGGGAGTGGAGGTGGTGGCGGGGTTCGGGGTGCTCCGGGCGCTCGTGCGCGCGCTCGCGGTGCCGGTGCTCGTGGTGCCGGTGCTCGTGGTGCTTGTGCCAGGTTCGATCACTGCGCCTCCCTGGACATACGAGTCTTTTCATCATGAGCCGAACTTCGGGCGGGGAGCGCACGTCAATTCGGTCAAATGTCCGGTGATAGTGGCGAGTTAGCAGCAAGAAGCGTCCCGCCGCGGGGCTCCGGATTCCGGTGGGGAGACTGGTGCGGGTGCGTACCGAGGGAGTCCGGTCCGGCGGAAATTCGACCGGGCCTCGCGCGGCGTCTGGTTAAGATCCGATGTGACTCGTACGACGGCTCCATCACCGCCCACCCCCCTCAAACGCCGCATATTCGCCGACCTCACCCCGCTGCGGAGCTCCGCCGACTACCGGCGGCTGTGGGTCGGCGGAACCATTTCCTGGCTCGGTCAGGCGATGACCGCCCTCGCGATCTCCCTCCAGGTCTACGAGATCACCGGATCCAGCTTCTCCGTCGGGCTGGTCGGACTCTTCTCGCTCGTGCCGCTCGTCGTCTTCGGTCTCTACGGCGGCGCCATCGCCGACACCGTCGACCGCCGCACCCTCGGGCTCTTCAGCTCGCTCGGCCTGGCCGCCCTGTCGATCGGGCTGGCCGGCGCCGCGCTCCTCGACTACCACCGGGTCTGGCTGCTGTACTGCGTCGTCGCGCTCCAGGCCGTGTGCGCGGCGCTCAACGGGCCGGCCCGGTCGGCGATGATCCCGCGCCTGCTGCCCGTCGAACAGCTGCCCGCCGCCAACGCGCTGAACACCGTGACCATGACCTTCGGCATGACGGCCGGCCCGATGCTGGGCGGGGTCATCGTCGGCTGGTGGGGCTACCAGGCCGCCTACCTGATCGACGCCGTCACCTTCAGCGCCGCCCTCTACGCGATGTGGCGGCTGCCGTCGATGAAGCCCGACCGGGAGGAGGGCGCGAAGGGGCGGGCGTCCGTACTCGACGGCCTGCGCTTCCTCGGGACCCGGCCCAACATCCGGATGACCTTCTTCACCGACATGGCCGCCATGGTGCTGGCCTCGCCGAAGGCGCTCTTCCCGGCCATCGCCGTGCTCTGGTACGGCGGCGACGCGAAGACCGTCGGCCTGCTCGTGGCGGCTCCCGCGGTGGGCGCGCTGCTCGGCGGGCTGCTCTCCGGCTGGCAGGGCCGGATCCGCCGGCACGGGGTGGCGATCCTGCTGTCCGTGGCCGGATGGGGGGCGGCCATCGCGGCGTTCGGGCTGAGCCGCAACCTCTGGGCCGGGCTGTTCTTCCTCGCCCTGGCCGGCGCCTCCGACGCCACCTCGATGGTGTTCCGCACCACGATGCTCCAGGCCGCGACCCCCGACGAGATGCGGGGCCGCCTCCAGGGCGTCTTCATCGTGGTCGTCGCGGGCGGACCCCGGCTCGGGGACTTCGTCGCCGGGACCGCCGCCGACCTCACCTCGCCGGGCGTCGCGATCGCGGGCGGCGGGATCGGGTGCGTGCTCGTCCTGGTGCTGCTCGGCCTGCGGTGGCGGGGGTTCGCCCGGTACGACGCGCGGTCGCCGCAGGCCTGAGCGGGTCCCGCCCGGCGCCGCCCCCGGGCCACGAGCCCGCCCGCGGCCCGGAGAGGCTAGGCCCCGGGTGGCTCCGGCGTCTCCGGCGTCTTCGGAGTCTCCGGCGTCCGCGGGGAAACGATCCCGCGGGCGACGCCCAGGGCGACGAGGTCCTGGGGGCGGATGCGCAGTTGTTCCGCCGTCGCCGGGGCGGCCTCCGGGGGCCGCTTGAGGATGGCCGCCGCCAGTTCGGGGGCGATCACCGAGAAGTAGCTGTCCGGAGTGACCCAGGTGTGGCCCGGCGCGGCCAGCGCGAGGGCGCCGCCCGAACCGCCCTCGCCGATGAGCAGGGTGGTCACGGGAACCGTGGCCGAGGCGAGCGCCGCGAAGGTGTCGGCGATGGCGGCGCCGGCGCCCGCGTGTTCGGCGGCGGCGTCGTTGGCCGCGCCCGGGGTGTCCACCAGGGTGAGCACCGGGACGCCGAGCCGGTCCGCGAGCCGGATCACCCGGGCCGCCGTGCGGTAGCCGGCCGGGCGGGTGGCGGTGCCGCACTGGGCGGCGTAGGCCACGGCCCGGCCTTCCCGGAGCCCGAAGCCGCACAGCATGCCCGGGTCGGTGCCGCCGGCGCGGTCGCCCGAGAGGGGGAGGCGGAGGTCGAAGTACGCGTCCAGGTACTGCCGGGCGCGCGGCCGCTCGGGCCGGCGGGCCCGGCGCACGGCGTCCCACCCGGTGGGCGGCAGCGCTACGTCGGCCAGCGCGTCCGGTGGCGCGACGGGCCCGGCGGAGCGGGGCGCGGCCAGGACGCGGAGCCAGCCCGCCAGGTTCGCGGGGAGCTCCGGCAGGGACACGACGGCGTCCACGTGCCCGGCGGCGAACTGCCCCTCGGCGGTGTAGGCCGCCGGGTCCGCGTCCGCCGGCCGTACCCGGGAGCCGGCGAAGCCGACCTGCGCCCCGGGCAGCGCGAGGACCACGTCGGCCCCGGCCCCGAGGGTGGCCCAGCCGCCCCCGGTGGTGGGGTCGCGCAGGACGGCGATCTGGGGCAGGCCGGCGGCGCGGGTGAGGGCGGACTGGCGGGCCGCGCGCTGGAGTTGGGTCAGCGCGAGCATGCCCTCCTGCATCCGGGAGCCGCCGGTGGCGATGAGCGAGACCAGGGGCAGGCGGTGGGCGCGGGCGTGGGCGTAGGCCGCCTCGATCCGGTCACCGGTGCGGTGGCCGAGGGAGCCGCCGAGGAAGCCGAACTCGAAGGAGATCAGGGCGGCCCGGTGACCGTCGATGAGGGCGGTGCCGGTGACGACGGACTCGTCCTCGCCGGTCCGCCGCGCGGCGCGGGCGCGGGAGTCGTCGTAGCCGGCCCAGCCGAGGGGGCCGTCGGGGGCGGGGTCGTCGCCGCCGGCCGTGACGGGCAGTTCGGTGAAGCTGCCGGGGTCGGTTACGGATGCGAGCGCGGCGCGGGCCGATTGACGGAAGGTCACGGGGCCAGCCTAGGGCTTGGGGCGCACCTGCCACTCGGGTCCCGCTGTCAGAGGGGGGATTCCCAGGTCAGCGTCGTGCCGAGGGTGCCCGTGGAGGTGTGGCCGTCGTCGGAGACGGTCAGGCGGACCCGGGTGGGGACGGCGTCGACCTCGACCTGGATCCTGGTGACCTCCGAGCGGCGGTGCGCGGCCGCCAGCGCGCCGCGCAGGGCGGCGAGCAGGTCGCCCGCCACCGGCTCGGGGAGCAGCGCGTCCACCGCGCCCGCGAAATGGACCGACGGCTGGAAGCCCAGCAGGACCGCCGCCCCGCCGGTCTCCCGGAGGACCCGGCCGCGGAAGGTGGTCGGCGCGTCCGTCGGCGGTTGCTGGAGGGCGAAGATGGCCGTGCGGACCTCCTGGATGGTGGAGTCGAGCTCGTCCACCGCCCGGCCCAGCTCCTCGCCGACCGCATCGCCCCCCGACGAGGCCGCGGAGCGCTTCTTCGTGCTCTCCAGCATCATCTCGGTCGCGAACAGCCGCTGCACCACCAGGTCGTGCAGGTCCCGCGCGATGCGGTCGCGGTCCTCGTAGACGGCCAGCTGCTCGCGGTCGTGCTGCGCGTCCGCGAGGACCAGCGCCAGCGCGGCCTGGGAGGCGAACTGCGAGGCCAGCAGCCGGTCGACGGCGTCGTACGGGGGGTCGCCCTGGGATCGCGGCAGCGCGAGGGTGCCGATCAGCTGGCCGCCGCTCTGCAGCGGGAGCATCATGCTGGGGCCGAAGCGTTCCCGTACGTGGGTGGTCATCCGGGGATCGGTCGCCGAGTCCTCGATGAAGACGGGTTCGCCGCCCAGGAGTTGTTCCAGGACCGCCGAACCCGGCTCGATGGCCGTGCCGACCAGGTCCCCCGGGTCCCCCGGCGTGGAGGCGGCCACGATTTCCATGCCGCCCTCCGGAGTCGGCTGGAGGACGATGCCGGCCGCCGCGTCCGCGAGCAGCCGGGCCCGTTCGGCCACGCACATCAGCGCGTCCGCCGCGGGCCGGCCCGCCAGCAGGGTGGTGGTCACCGCGGCGGCGCCTTCGATCCAGCGCTCCCGGCGGCGCGCGGTCTCGTACAGCCGGGCGTTGCCGATCGCTATCCCCGCCTGCGAGGCCAGGACCCGCAGCAGTGCGAGGTCCTCGTCCGTGAAGGGCCCGCCGCCCCGCTTCTCGGTGAGGTAGAGGTTGCCGAACACCTCGGTGTGGACCCGGATCGGGACGCCGAGGAAGCTGCGCATCGGGGGGTGGCCGGGCGGGAAGCCGGCCGAGCGGGGGTCCTGGGAAAGGTCTTCCAGCATGAGCGGGCGCGGGTCGGTGATGAGGGTGCCCAGCAGCCCGGACCGGCCGTCCGGCAGATGGGGGACCGCCGCCCGCTCGGCCTCGGTCAGGCCGGCCGTGAACAGCTCGGTCAGCCGGGCGGGGGGGGGGGGGCTGGTGCCCCGCGGCCCGGGGCGGGGGCCGGCCCGCGCCGGGGTCCGCGCCGCGCTGGGGGCGGGGCGGGGGCG
>NZ_JBSGWY010000023.1:27440-39318 GCF_053609145.1 Streptomyces sp. NPDC054961
ACGGCCCGCCCGCCAGTGGGGGGACCCCCCCCCCAGCGCCCTGGTCCAGCCGGGCTGTAAAACGCAGGGACCGGCGGGCGCGCGGGGGGTCTTTCCCCCCGCGCGCTCCGTACCGGGCCGCGCACAGCTCGGTCGCCGACTCCACGATGTGCTGGAGGGTGGCCCGCAGCTCCAGTTCGGAGCCGACGTTGAGGACGGCCTCCAGGAGGACGGGCAGGCTGGAGGACTCCGTCATTCGGCCAGCGGGTTCAGAACCATGGGGGCGATCTTCCCTTCGAGCATCATGCCCAGGCCGAGCACGGCGCAGATGTCCGGCCGCTCCGCGATGGCCACGGGCATGCCGGTCGCGTCGCGGAGCATCTGGTCCAGGCCCGGCAGCAGGGCGCTGCCACCCACCATCATGATCCCTCGGTCCGTCAGGTCGGCGACCAGGTCCGGCGGGCAGTCGCGCAGGACCTTCCCGATGCCGTCGAGCACGGCGGTGAGCGGGGTGTGGATCGCGTCCCGGACGGCCGCGGTGTCCACGTGGACGGAGCGGGCGAGTCCGGTGGCCACGTCGCGGCCGTGGATGAGGGTGGAGGCGGGTCCTTCGGCGGTGATCCCGTTGCCGTGCAGGGCCAGCTGGAGCGGGCGGACGGCCTGGCTGGGCAGCATCAGCTCGTGCGTGTGGCGCAGGTGCTGGACCACGGCGTGGTCGATGGCCTCGCCGCCGACCGGGATCCGCTGGGCGGTGACGATGGAGCCGAGGGACAGGACGGCGACCTGGGTGGCCGCGGCCCCGCACACCATGATCATGGTCGCGGTCGGCTGTTCCACGGGAAGGCCGCAGCCGACGGCCGCCGCGATCAGGGTGTCGACGAGCTCGACGCGCCGGGCGCCGAGCCCGACGAGGGTTTCCACGGTGGCCCGCTGGGCGAGCGGGTCCGCGTCGTGCGGGGTGCAGGCGGCGGCCCGCAGCCGGGGCTTGCGGCGCAGGGCGCGCCGGAGCTTCTCGCCGAGGAGGTGGCGCAGCATGCGCTGGGCCATCTCGATGTCGACGACGGTGCCGCCGGAGACGGGGCGGACGACCCGGATGTAGTCGGGCGTGCGGCCGGTCATGCGCTCGGCGAAGGTGCCGACGGCGATGAGTGCGCCGGTCCGCGTGTTCACCGCGGCGACGCTGGGCTCGTCGACGACCAGCCCGGCGCCCTTGACGAACACGCGGGTCCGGGCCGCTCCGAGGTCGACGGCTACGTGGCAGCGGCGCAACTGCTCAAGACTGACGGTCACGGCAGATCCTCCCGAGAGCGCTGACGCAAGAAGACCGGCGACGCCGGTCACACTTCGTATCTTCTCGGGTGAATTACCCGTATTGCCCGATTTGATGCTCCGGTTGGGGGGTGTCATGAGGTACGGGAGGGGTGCGGGAGGCATCGGTGAGTGCTGCACGGGGGTGGAATTCTGCGACGCCAGGCGCGACCATGCCCGCACCGATCGCCCTACTCGCGCGTAACAAGGTAAAGGGGACCCGATGCTGACGGCCCGACAGGGACTGCTCGCGCTTCTGACGCTCTGCCTGGCGCTCCTCGTCGCGTCCGCGCTCCCGGCCCGGGCCGCCGGAGGGGGTCCGGCCCCGGTGTCCGCGTCCGCACGCAATCCGGTGGTCTTCGTGCACGGCTACAACGCCGACCCCGGCGTCTGGGGCTCCCTTCGCGCGGACCTGCGCGCCGACGGGTACGCCGACTCCGAGCTCTTCTCCTTCGGCTACGACACCCACCAGTCCGTCAACGAGGTCCTCTCCGCACGGCTCGCCGCCTACGTCGAAGACGTCCGCCGGCAGACCGGCGCCGCCCGCGTGGACCTCGTCGCGCACTCCTTCGGCTCGCTCGTCACCCGCTGGTACGTGAAGTTCGGCGGCGGCGGCGCCACCGTGGACCACTGGGTCTCCCTGGCCGGCCCGAACCACGGCACCTCCACCGCGTGGGCCTGCGCCCTGTGGGACCAGGCCTGCCGCGACATGACCCCCGGCTCGTACGTCGTCTCGAACCTGAACTCCGGCGACGAGACCCCCGGCGCGGTGAGGTACGCGACCTTCTGGTCGAACTGCGACGAGGTCATCAACCCCGACTCCAGCGTCCCGCTCACCGGGGCCGCCAACACCCCCGTCGGCTGCCTCAAGCACAACGACCTGCTCGGCGACGACCCGGCCTCGGCGGGCGTACGGGCCTTCCTGCGGTCCTAGTGCCGCGCGCCAGTTCCCCCGGCCTGCTCCACGCGCTGGAGCAGGCCGTACGTGAACTCCGCGACGTACGGCAGCCCCGACGCGGTGAACGCGAGGCGCCACCGCGTCGGCGCCGTCCCCTCCATCGGACGCACCGGGGCGAAGGCCCGCGCCACCTCGTCCACCGTCGCCGACCAGGGGAGCAGGTCCCCCGGCGACGCCAGTACGGGGCCCCGTGCCCCCGGGGCCCGCACCAGCCACTCGTTCCAGACGGCCCCGTCCGGCGCGGCGAGCACCTCGAAGCGCAGGTCGGGCCAGAGCGGCACCCGCCACAGCAGGGCCTCGCACCGCAGGTCGCCCAGCGTGCGCGACGCGGTGGACTCCGGCGGCCCGAGCACCGAGCGGTAGCGGGCCAGCGCGCCCCGGGAACGCGGCGACCGGACCATCGCCTGCCAGTGCTTGTTCGCCTCCCGCTGCCGCGCGAGCGAGGCGCCGAGCCGGTGGCGGGCCTCGTCGGCCAGGCCGGGCTGGAAGTCGGCCATGCGGCGCAGCAGGACCAGGGCGAAGGCCTCGGGGCCGAAGGGCTCCCGGGCCGGCGGAGTGGCGGGGGTCCCTGATGTCCCTGGCGTCCCTGTCATGGACTCCACGATTCCACACAGGATCCTTACGATCCCGCGATCCGGATGTTGCAGGTGAGCGCGTAGCCTGCGGGTCGCCATGGACTATTGCATCGCCTGTCACAGGCACCTCAACGGCGCGCTCGCGTGCGCCGGGTGCGGAACCCCGGCCGAGCACCTGATACCCGCCGCGCCTCCCCGGCCGGCCGCCGCCTCCCCCGCCGGGAGCGGTCCGGCCGCGCTCGCCGACGTGTACGCCGATTCGCTCGTCGTGCTGTCCGGAGCGGGGCGGCCGGGCCGGGCCGGTGAGCGGGGCAGGGCCGGCGACCGGGGCCGGGCCGATGCCCGCCGCCGCACCACGCACCGCAGGCGCCGGCGGACCGCCCTCACCATCGGCTTCGGCTTCCTGCTCGCCGTCGCGACCATGCTGGGGCTCGCCCGGATGGGCATGGACGGGGAGCGCACCGACCGGGCGTCCACGGTGGTGCTGACCGACGACGCGGGTCCCGAGCAGCCGGCCCCGCTCCCGGGCCTGACGGATGCTCCGGCCGCGCCGTCGGCGGTGCCTTCGGGCAGGGCCACGGCCTCTGCCGCCGCGAAGGCCACGGCCGGGGGGACGAAGCAGGCCGGGCCCGGCCGCACCGCCGGGGGGACCGGGGCGCCCGGACCCGCGGGGCCGGCCTCCGCCCCGGGGGGCGCGGGGCCGACGCGCAGTGCCGCCGGGACGGGAGGAGCCGTACAGCCGACGCAGTCGGGTCCGGCCGCTCCGGGCTCCAGCGGCGCGGCGACCCCCGGCGGCGCCACGTCCGCCGCGCCCGTTCCGAGCCCGGGCCCCGTGAAGCCTCCGGCCTGCCCGTGGTGGAACCTGCTCTGCTGGTGAGCCGGGAGCTCAGCCCAGCATGCGCTTGAGCAGGTCCCGCAGGACGGTCCGCTCCTCGGTGGAGAGTCCGGCCAGCGGCTCGCGCGCGAAGTCCAGCGACTCGCGCAGCCGGTCCGCGGTCTGCAGGCCGTCCTCGGTGGCCGCGGCCAGTTTCACCCGGCGGTCGGCCGGGTCGGGGCGGCGCTCGACGAGCCCCCGGGTCTCCAGGCGGTCCACGATGCCGGTGACGTTCGACGGCTCGCACTTCAGCTTCTGCGCGATCTTCCGCATCGCCGTCGGCTCCAGGGAGAGCAGGTTCAGCACGCGGGCCTGGGCCCCCGTGAGCTGGTGGGTGGCGGCCGCGTGCTCGTACTCCTCGTGGTAGCGGGCCACGACGGTGCCGATGAGCTCGACGACCTCGACGGTCAGGGGATCTACGCGACGACTGGGCATGGATCCAGCGTACCCATTTACTTGACAACATGAAATATCCAGGCGCATGGTTGTTTCACGTTGTGAAGCATCTTCCCCCCTCTTCAGGAGCGCCGCATGTCTGAGATCCCCGCCGTCAGCCGTGAGTGGCACCTCGTCCGCCGCCCGCAGGGCTGGCCCGTCGCCGAGGACTTCGCCCTGCGCGAGGCCCCCGTGAACGCCGAGCCCGCCGCCGGCCGGATTCTGGTGCGCAACCTCCACATGTCCGTGGACCCGTACATGCGCGGCCGGATGAACGACGCGAAGTCCTACGTACCGCCCTTCCAGCTCGACCAGCCCATGCAGGGCGGTGCGGTCGGCGAGATCGTCGCCTCCGCCGCCGAGGGCTTCGCGGTCGGTGACCACGTCCTGCACCCGCTCGGCTGGCGCGAGTACGCGGAGCTCGACGCCGCGCACGCCACCAAGGTCGACGCCTCGCTCGCCCCGCTCTCCGCCTACCTCGGCGTGCTCGGCATGCCGGGCCTGACCGCCTACGCGGGGCTCTTCGAGGTCGCCTCCTTCAAGGAGGGCGACTCCGTGTTCGTCTCCGGCGCCGCCGGCGCCGTCGGCAGCCTCGTCGGCCAGTTCGCGAAGATCAAGGGCGCCTCCCGCGTCATCGGCTCCGCCGGCTCCGACGAGAAGGTGACGCTCCTCACGGAGAAGTACGGCTTCGACACCGCCTTCAACTACAAGAGCGCCCCCGTCGCCGAGCAGCTGCCGAAGGCCGCCCCCGACGGCATCGACGTCTACTTCGACAACGTCGGCGGCGACCACCTCGAGGCGGCGCTCACCTCCCTGAACGCCTTCGGCCGCGCCACCCTGTGCGGGGCGATCGCGCACTACAACGACACCGAGGCCGCCCCCGGCCCGCGCAACCTGATGAACGTCATCGGCAAGCGCCTGCGCCTGCAGGGCATCCTGGTCAGCGACCACGCCGCGCTGCAGCCGCAGTTCGTCCAGGACGTGGCCGGCTGGCTGCGCTCGGGTCAGCTCGTCGCCGACGAAACGGTCGTCGAGGGCGTGGAGAACGCGACCGAGGCCTTCCTCGGAATGCTGCGCGGCGAGAACACCGGAAAGATGATCGTTTCTTTCACCGGTTAGGCTCACTCCACACCGCTGTGACGCGTGGGCGCGAGTCGCGGCGATTTACCAGGAGGATTTCCTTACATGTCCATCCAGCAGTCCGATGTCGCGTACACCGCCGTCGCCACCGCCGAGAACGGCCGTGACGGCCGCGTCTCCACCGATGACGGCCAGCTCGACGTCGTCGTGAACCCGCCGAAGGCACTCGGCGGCAGCGGCGAGGGCACCAACCCCGAGCAGCTGTTCGCCGCCGGGTACAGCGCCTGCTTCCAGGGTGCGCTCGGCGTCGTCGCCCGCAACGAGAACGCCGACATCTCCGGCTCGACCGTCACCGCCGAGGTCGGCATCGGCAAGAACGACGACGGCTTCGGCATCATCGTCAAGATCTCGGCCGTCATCCCGAACGTGGACGCCGCCACCGCCAAGGACCTCCTCGAGAAGGCCCACCAGGTCTGCCCGTACTCCAAGGCGACCCGCGGCAACATCACCGTCGAGCTCGCGGTCTGATCCGCGGACCGGATCCGGCGGCTCGTCCGCAGCCTGACGGCGAAGGCCGCACCCCGGCACCGGGGTGCGGCCTTCGCCGTCCGCGGGGCCCGCCCTAAACTGGTGCCATGCGTGATCTTGCGGGGGGATTCGGCTATCTGCTGGCCGGACAGCGATGGGTGCTGCGGCACGGCCGGTGGCTCGGCTTCGGGCTGCTGCCGGGGCTCGTCTCCCTGGTGCTCTACGTCGGCGCCCTCATCGGCCTCGGCTACGGCGCCGACGACCTGACCGCCTGGGCGACCCCGTTCGCCGACGGCTGGTCCGCACCGTGGCTCGGGCTCTTCCGCGGCTTCCTGACCGCCCTGCTCTACGCCCTCGGGCTCTTCGCCGCGGTGATCACCTTCACCGCCGTGACCCTGCTCGTGGGCCAGCCGTTCTACGAATCGCTCTCGGAGCAGGTCGACCGGAGCGAGGGCGGCGAGGTCCCCTCGTCGGGGCTCACGCTCTGGCAGGAGCTGTGGATCTCCGCCCGGGACAGCCTGAAGATCCTCGGCAAGGTGCTGCTCTACGGGATCCTCCTCTTCGGCCTCGGCTTCGTTCCGGTGATCGGGCAGACCGTGGTCCCGGCCGTCGGGTTCTGCGTCTCCGGCTACTTCCTGACGCAGGAGCTCACCTCGGTCGCCCTGATGCGGCGCCGGGTGGGGCTCGCCGAGCAGCTGGTGCTGCTGCGCTCGCGCCGGATGCTGGCGCTCGGCTTCGGGGTGCCGCTGGTGCTGGCCTTCCTGGTGCCGCTCGTCGCCGTGTTCCTGATGCCCGGCGCGGTGGCCGGGGCGACGCTCATGGCCCGGGGCCTGGTGGGCGCCGACGAGGACGCCGACGAGGACGCCGACGGGGACGCCGACCCGGACGCGAACCCGGCGCCGGGCGCCGGCGCGCACGAGGGCGAGAACCCCCGGGGCCGGGGCGCGGGCACGGGGGAGACCCCGGCCGGCAGCTTCGGCCCGCCCCCCGCCTCCTGGTAGACCTGCTCCGCGCGGACGCCGGCGGCGCCACGGACGTCGTCCGCGCCGCGGCGGTCAGCCCTGCGGCGCTCCGGGGTCCGCGGGGCCGTGCAGGAGGGTCAGGAAGGCGCGGAAGGCGCCGGGCATGTCCACCGCTTCGGGGGCGAGCAGCCACTGGTACTGGAGCCCGTCCATCACGGCGGTGAGCAGCGGGGCCGCCTGCTCGGGCGTGAGGCCCGAGGGCAGGCGCTCGCCGAACTCGGCCCGCAGCACCGCCGTCATCTCCCCGCGCACCTGCGCGTACCGCTCGGCGAAGAACTCCCGGGCCGGATGTCCCTCGGTGACGCTCTCGCCGAGCAGCGCCGAGAAGGTCTGCACGATGCCCGGCCGCATGGCGTTGTAGTCCACCAGCGACGCGAGCAGGTCCAGCCGCCAGGCCCCGGCCTCGGCGCGCCGGCCGCCGCCGGTGTCCCAGCGGTCGCGCTCCTCCAGGACGGCGACGAGCAGCGCCTCCTTGGTCGGGAAGTAGTGCAGGAGTCCCTGCTGGGTCAGGCCCACGCGCTCGGCGACCGTGCCCAGCGCGGCGCCGCGGTAGCCGCGTTCCGCGATGACCTCGACGGCCGCGCGGACGATCTCCGCCCGACGTTCCTCACTTCTCGCCCTGGCCATCGCCCCGACACCCCTTCCGCCGTCACCTGCCAGCAGGACCGTACGGCATCCTCACATCACGAACAGGTCACGAACCTTACCGTTCACCAGGTATCGGGTCCACCATGGAGCCCAGCCCCCCCGACCGCACCCGATTCCCATGAGGAGGCACGGCCGTGACCGATGCCGATCAGGTCCGCAACGACGCCGTCGAGGCGGCGCTGGGCAAGCTGGACCTCGACACCAAGGCCAGGCTCCTGGCCGGCCAGGACATGTGGTCCCTGCCCGCCGTCCCCGAGATCGGGCTGAAGTCCCTGGTCATGTCCGACGGCCCCATCGGGGTGCGCGGCGTGCGCTGGACCGCGCAGGACCCGTCGATCGCCCTGCCCTCGCCGACCGCCCTCGCCGCGGCCTGGGACCCCGCGCTCGCCCGGCGGGCTGGCCGCCTCCTCGCGCAGGAAGCCCGCCGCAAGGGCGTCCACGTCCTCCTCGCGCCCACCGTGAACCTGCACCGCTCGCCGCTCGGCGGCCGGCACTTCGAGTGCTACTCCGAGGACCCGTACCTCACCGGCGCGATCGGCAGCGGGTACGTCAGCGGAGTCCAGGACGGCGGAGTGGGCACCACCGTCAAGCACTTCGTCGGCAACGACGCCGAGACCGAGCGGTTCACCGTCGACAGCGTCATCGCCCCGCGCCCGCTGCGCGAGCTGTACCTGGCGCCCTTCGAGGCCATCGTCGCCAACGCCCACCCGTGGGGCATCATGACGGCCTACAACCGGGTCAACGGCGTCACGATGACCGAGCACACCCACCTCGTCAACGAGGTCCTGCGCGCCGAGTGGGGCTTCGACGGGTGCAACGTCTCCGACTGGATGGCCGCCCGCTCCACCACCGGCGACCTCCTCGGCGGCCTCGACGTGGCCATGCCCGGCCCCGCCACCGTCTACGGAGCCCCGCTCGCCGACGCCGTCCGCGCCGGGGAGGTGCCCGAGTCCGCCGTCGACGAGGCCGTCCGCAACGTCCTGCGCCTCGCCGCGCGCGTCGGGATCCTGGACGGCGCCCCCGCCGTCGTCGGCGAGGTCCCGGCCGCCGTCGACGGCCAGGCGCTGGCCCGGGAGATCGCCGCCCGGGGCTTCGTCCTCGTCCGCAACGAGCCCGTGTCCGGCGAGCGCCGCGCCCTGCCGCTCGACCCCGCCGCCGGCCGGACCGTCGCCCTCATCGGCGCCGCCGCCCGCGATGCCCGCGTCCTCGGCGGGGGCTCCGCCACCGTCTTCCCCGAGCGGATCGTCTCCCCGCTGGACGGCCTCGCCGCCGCCCTCCCGGACGGCGCCCTGACCTTCACCCTCGGAGCCGACCCGAGCGACGAACTGACCCCCGCCGACAAGGGGTTCGATCTCCGCGCGATCGCCCGCGACGCCTCCGGCGCCGTCCTCGGCGAGGGCGGCCTGCCCACCGGCCAGGTCCAGTGGATCGGCGACGACCTGCCCGCGGGTGCCACGTACGCGACCATGGCCAGCATCGAGGTCACCGGTACGTTCGTCCCGCGCGAGAGCGGCGAGCACGCCTTCGGCACCCGCGGACTGGGCGCCTTCGCCCTGTCCGTCGGCGGCGAGCGCGTCTGGGACGGCGTCCAGGCGCTGGGCGACGAGGCCGACCCCTTCGAAGCCTTCTTCGGCGCCCCCAGCGAGCGGGCCCGGATCACCCTCGCCGAGGGCGAGGCCGTCGAGGTCTCCCTGACCTACCAGGTCCCCGACATGAGCGCCCTGCCGCTCAAGGCGATCATGTTCTCCTTCCTCCACCTCGGTCCGCGGCGCTCCGCCGACGAGCTCATCGCCGAGGCCGTGGAGGCGGCGCGGGCCGCCGACACCGCCGTCGTGGTGGTCGCCACCACCGAGCGGGTGGAGTCCGAGGGGTTCGACCGCGAGGACCTCGCCCTCCCGGGCCGGCAGGACGACCTGGTGCGGGCCGTCGCCGCCGTGAACCCGAACACCGTCGTCGTCGTCAACGCGGGTTCCCCGGTCGAACTCCCCTGGCGCGAGGAGGTCGCCGCGGTGCTCCTGACCTGGTTCCCCGGGCAGGAGGGCGGGGCCGCGCTGGCCGACGTGCTCCTCGGGGACGCGGAGCCGGGCGGGCGGCTGCCCACCACCTGGCCCGCGCGGTTCGCCGACGCGCCCGTCACCGAGGTCACCCCGACGGCGGGCCGGCTCGAGTACGCCGAGGGGCTCTTCATCGGCTACCGCGCCTACGAGAAGGAGGGGATCGCCCCCGCCTTCCCCTTCGGGCACGGCCTCGGCTACACGGACTGGGCGTACGAGTCCCTGGAGGTCACCCCCACGGCGGCGCGGGTGCGCGTCACCAACACCGGCGCCCGGCCGGGCCGCGAGACCGTCCAGGTCTACCTGGCCCCCGTCGACGACCGCGTGGAGCGCCCGGCGAGCTGGCTGGCCGGCTTCGCGAGCGTGGAGGCCGGCCCCGGCGAGAGCGTCGACGTGGACATCGCCCTGCCCGGGCGGGCCTTCGAGATCTGGGACGAGACCGCCCGCGCCTGGCGCCGGATCGGCGGCCGCTACGAGGTCCGCGCGAGCCGCGCGCACGGCGACACCCGGCTCACGGCGGCCCTCGAGCTGTAGTGGCCGGAAATCACCCCTGCGGAGGTGATGCGCAAGCCGGACCGGGGGCGGGCCCTGACACCCGCCCCCGGTTCCGTACGCCCCGCCCGCGGCGCCGCGGCGTCAACGCGGCGGTTCGGCGGACGTCACCTGTCGGTGCGCCAGTTCCGCGAGCCGCGCCTGGCCGTCCTTGCCCGGGTGGAACCAGTCCCAGTGGCTCAACTGCTCCGCCGAGAACGGGTACTGGAAGACCGCGCCACCGTCGTAGCGGCACAGCGGATCCTTTCCGCAGACCTCGCGCAGCACCTCGTTGTACTCGACCACGCGCGCCCGCACCTGTTCGCGCCGGGCCGTCGCCCCGCTGGCCGCCGAGACCGGATCGGCGAGCATCGACTGGCAGATGCCGAGCTTCCAGATCTGCCGCACCATCGGGTCGTCCTTGCCCTGCTGCCACAGTCGCTGCAGGTCGGGCACGCTGGAGACGTACACCTGGGAGGTGGGTGAAGCGGCCCTCAGGTCCGCGAGCGCCTTCTCGAAGCCGGCGCGGAAGTCGGCCGTGGGAGTCATCGAGGAAGCCGTCGGGCGGCAGGCGTCGTTCGAGCCCACCATCACCGTGACCAGGTCCGGCTTGTGCGCCGCAGCGGAAGCCAGCTGCCCCCGGAGGTCCGCCATCCGGGAGCCGGTCACCGCGTAGTTCCAGCTGCGCGCCGGGGCCTCGGCCTCCCCGAGCAACCGGGCGGCCAGCGAGTGGACCCGGGGGTCGTCGCCGGTCGCCCAGGAGGCCTCCGGGCAGTCGGCCAGCACCGAACAGGCGTCGAAACCGCGGGTGATGGAGTCGCCCACGGCGGCGACCGAGGCGGGCGCCGTGTTCCAGCGCGGACCCGCCTGCGCCCCGCGCTCGCCCTCGGGCTTCGCCCCGTCGGCCGAACAGCCGGCCAGCGAACCCGCCACCGCGATCAGCAGGGCGGCCACCGCTCCCGCACCCGGATGCGTCCGACGCGCGCGGCGGCGTGGGGCGGTGGTGCGCATGCGGGAGGTCCCTCCTCGTCGCCCCGCGTCCGCCGGGGGGCGTCCTGCTGAGTGAATGCTCTGTGCTTACGGGTTTCAGAGCGACCGTACGTCACACCATGACCCCCGGCGCACGGTAGCTTTTTCCCGTGGCGTTTCGGCCGCAAGTCCCGCGACGCAATGTCAATTAATTTCCGTTACATTACATCACGTCACATACTGTCCGTTTTCTGGAGTTTATTCCCGACCTCGTCCCACACTGGAGGTCCAGGTGACGACACGTGGAGTCCTGTACGTGCATTCCGCACCGCGTGCGCTCTGCCCGCACGTGGAATGGGCCGTCGCGGGCGTGCTCGGGGTGCGGGTGAACCTCGACTGGATCCGTCAGCCCGCCTCTCCCGGCACGTGGAGAGCCGAGTTCTCCTGGCAGGCCGAAGCGGGCACCGCCTCGAAGCTCGCCTCCGCCCTGCGGGGCTGGCATCTGCTCCGCTTCGAAGTGGCCGCGGAACCCTGCCCGACCGCAGAGGGAGAGCGCTACAGCTCCACCCCGCAGCTCGGCATCTTCCACGCCGTCACCGGGATGCACGGAGACATCCTGATCCCCGAGGACCGGCTGCGCGCCGCCCTCGGCCGGTCGACGCGCGGCGAGACCGATCTGGAGGCGGAGATCGCCAAGCTGCTCGGCAAACCCTGGGACGACGAGCTGGAACCCTTCCGCTACGCGGGCGAGGGCGCCCCGGTGCGCTGGCTCCACCAGGTCGTCTGAGCACCCGAGCGGTCCGCGCGGACGGGGGAGGGGGGGGCCCCCCCCCCGCCGGGGGGCGGACAGGGTGGGGGGGGGGGGAGAGGGCGGATCGTCGCGGGCGAGTGGTTGGACGCGCACCGCACGCGTAGTT
>NZ_JBSGWY010000023.1:39328-88859 GCF_053609145.1 Streptomyces sp. NPDC054961
TCTTCAACGCTTGGGCGAGGGGCGGCGCCCGCGCGGGGCGGAGGTCCTACGACGGCCTTTTGGTGCCTCTGAGGCGGGGGGGGCCGGCGCGCCCCCCCCCCCCCCCCCCGGGGGGGCCCTTCTCCGTGGAGCGCGGGTCAGACGGTACGGAACGCCAGGGTGACGTTGTGGCCGCCGAAGCCGAACGAGTTGTTGATCGCGGAGATCGGCCCCTCGGCCGGGAGCTTGCGGGGCTCGCCGGTCACGATGTCGGCGTCGATGTCGTCGTCGATCTCGTCGAGGTTCACGGTCGGCGGGGCCAGGCGGTGGTACAGCGCCAGCACCGTCGCGACGGTCTCGATGCCGCCCGCGCCACCCAGCAGGTGACCCGTCATCGACTTGGTCGCCGAGATCGCGATGTGGTCGAGGTCGTCGCCCAGGACCTTGCGCAGGGCCTTCAGCTCGGCCGTGTCACCCTGCGGGGTGGACGTGGCGTGCGCGTTCAGGTGGACCAGCTCGGCCGGGTCAAGACCCGTGTTGTCGAGCAGGTTCTGCACGGCGGCCGCGACGCCGCGGCCGGTGGGCTCCGGCTGCGCGATGTGGTGGCTGTCCGCGGACAGACCCTGGCCCAGCACCTCGCAGTAGACCCGGGCGCCGCGCGCGGCGGCGTGCTCGGCGGACTCCAGGACCACGACGCCGGCGCCCTCGCCGAGGACGAAGCCGTCACGACCCTTGTCGTACGGGCGGGAGGCCTGCTGGGGGTTCTCGTTGTTCTTGGACATCGCCATCATGTTGGCGAACGCGGCGATCGGCAGCGGGTGGATCGCCGCCTCGGTGCCGCCCGCGACGACCACGTCGGCACGGCCGGTGCGGATCATCTCTACGGCGTAGCCGATGGCCTCGGCGCCGGAGGCGCAGGCGCTGACCGGAGTGTGCACGCCCGCCTGGGCGTTGACCTCCAGGCCGACGTTGGCCGACGGGCCGTTCGGCATGAGCATGGGGACGGTGTGCGGGGAGACCCGGCGCACGCCCTTTTCCTTCAGTACGTCGTACTGGTCGAGCAGGGTAGTGACGCCGCCGATGCCGGAGGCGATGACCGTGCCCAGACGCTCGGGGGCGATCGAGGCGCCCTCGGTGGTCTCGGCGCCCGCCGGGTCGGTGTAACCGGCGTCGGCCCACGCCTCGCGGGCCGCGATGACCGCGAACTGGGCCGAGCGGTCCAGCTTGCGGGCCAGCGGCCGGGGGAGGACCTCACTCGGGTCCACGGCGGCAGGGGCGGCGATACGAACCGGGAGTTCGGCGAAGCGCTCACCCTCGAGGGGCTTTACGCCGGAACGGCCGGCAAGCAGACCTTCCCAGGTCGAAGCGCTGTCGCCACCCAGCGGAGTGGTTGCGCCGATACCGGTGACGACCACGGTGCGATTGGTCGGGCTCACAGGAATTCTTTCTCCACGTCTCAGGGGGTGCTGAATTGTCACGGCGCCACCGCCAGGTGGCGACAAACGCTCGTCAGGCTTAGGCCTGGTGCTTCGCGATGTAGTCCGCGGCGTCGCCGACCGTCTTGAGGCCCTTGACGTCCTCGTCCGGGATCTTGACGTCGAAGCGCTCTTCGGCGGCGACGACGACCTCGACCATGGACAGCGAGTCGACGTCCAGGTCGTCGGTGAAGGACTTCTCGATCTGGACGTCCTCGGTCGGGATGCCGGCGATCTCGTTGACGATCTCGGCGAGACCGGCGACGATCTCTTCCTGGGTGGCGGCCATGTGGCGCTCCTTCTCTAGCTGACTAACTGGGTGGATCAGGCTTCGGGATGTGGATCCCGGGCCCTAGGGGAGGGTAACGACCGTCGCGGCGTAGACGAGTCCCGCCCCGAAGCCGATGACGAGCGCGGTGTCGCCGCTCTTCGCCGCTCCGGTCGCCAGGAGCCGCTCCATTGCGAGCGGGATCGAGGCGGCCGAGGTGTTGCCGGTGGTTTCGACGTCACGGGCGACCGTGACGTGCTCCGGCAGCTTCAGAGTCTTCACCATCGAGTCGATGATCCGCATGTTTGCCTGGTGCGGAATGAAGACGTCCAGGTCGTCCGCGGTGATCCCGGCTGCGTCGAGCGCCTGCTGGGCCACCTTGGCCATCTCGAAGACGGCCCAGCGGAAGACCGCCTGACCCTCCTGCGTGATGGCCGGGAACTTCTCGGCGCTGTCCGTGGTGCGGTACTCGTCCCACGGCACGGTCTGCTTGATGGTCTCGGACTTGTCGCCCTCCGAACCCCACACGGTGGAGCCGATGGCCGGCTCGTCCGAGGGGCCGACGACCACGGCACCCGCGCCGTCGCCGAACAGGAAGGCCGTCGCGCGGTCCTCCAGGTCGGTGAGGTCCGAGAGCCGCTCCACGCCGATGACGAGGACGTACTCCGCGGAACCGTCCACCACCAGGCCCTTGGCCAGGGTCAGACCGTAGCCGAACCCGGCGCAGCCGGCCGAGATGTCGAAGGCCGCGGGCTTGCCGGCGCCGATGCGGTGCGCGATCTCGGTCGCGACCGCCGGCGTCTGCTTGAAGTGCGACACCGTCGAGACGATCACGGCGCCGATCTTCTCCGGTGCGATCCCGGCGGCGGCCAGCGCCTTGCCCGAGGCCTCCACCGACATCGCGGCGACGGTCTCCTGGGGCGAGGCCCAGTGCCGTGTCGCGATGCCGGAACGGGAACGGATCCACTCGTCGGACGAGTCGATGGTCTCGAGGATGACCTCGTTGGGCACCACCCGGACCGGGCGGTAGCCGCCGACCCCCAGGATGCGGGCGTACGGGGAGCCCTTGGCAGGCTTGATCTTCGACATGCTGTGTGGGCTCCTTCTCTCAGACCGCGTGCTCGGCGACGAGCGCCGCGGCCTTTTCGAGATCGTCCGGGGTCTTGAGGGCCACGCTCGGAACGCCCTTCAGCGCGCGCTTGGCCAGACCCGTCAGGGTGCCACCGGGGGACAGCTCGATGATCCCCGTGACGCCCAGATCGGCGAACGTCTCCATGCACAGGTCCCAGCGGACCGGATTGGCCACCTGGCCCACCAGCCGGGCGACGACATCGGCGCCCGTGGTCACGACCTGACCGTCCTTGTTCGAAACGTACTTCAACGCCGGGTCGGCCGGGGCGAGGGCGCGAGCGGCCTCCTCCAGCCGGGCGACGGCCGGGGCCATGTGGTGCGTGTGGAAGGCGCCCGCGACCTTGAGGGCGACGACCTTCATGGAACCCTCGGGCTTGTCGGCCTCGAGAGCGGCGATCTGCTCCATCGTGCCGGCCGCGACGATCTGGCCCGCGCCGTTGATGTTCGCCGGAGTCAGACCCAGCTTCTCCAGGTGCGCGACGACGACGTCCGGTTCCCCGCCGAGGACCGCGGCCATACCGGTCGCGGTGACCGCGGCGGCCTCGGCCATGCCGAGCCCGCGGGTCCGTACGAACGCCAGTGCGTCGGCGTCCGAGAGCACGCCGGCGTAGGCGGCCGCGGTGATCTCGCCGACGCTGTGGCCCGCGACGGCACCGAAGACCGTACGGGACCCGAGCTCGGACGCGGCGAGCAGACCGGCCGCGACCAACAGGGGCTGTGCAACGGCCGTGTCGCGGATCTCTTCCGCGTCGGCCTTCGTGCCGTAGTGGGCAAGGTCGAGCCCGATGGCGTCCGACCAGCCGGCGACGCGGTCAGCGGCGCCGGGCAGTTCGAGCCAGGGAGTCAGGAAGCCGGGCGTCTGTGCGCCTTGGCCGGGAGCGACGAGTACGAGCACCCTCACACTCTCTCTTGTGTTCGGTCCGCGCCGCCCGTGGGGACAGGGACGAAGAACCTTCGGCGTAATTGTTGATGTCCGACAAAAGTCTAGGACTGAGGATCGCCGTCGGCCAGACGCCCGAGGATCAGGGCGATCCTCAAAGTGAACGCGGAACGGACATCTGAGGGCGACCAGCCGGTGACGTCCGTCACACGTCGCAGCCGGTAGCGCACGGTGTTCGGGTGCACGAACAGCATCCGAGCTGCGCCTTCCAGGCTGCTCGCCTGCTCCAGATAGACGCTGAGGGTCTCCAGCAGGGCCGAACCCGCCTCTTCCAGCGGTCTGTAGATCTCCTCCACCAGCTGCTCGCGCGCCGCAGGGTCGGAAGCGATCGCGCGTTCGGGCAGGAGATCGTCCGCCAGCACCGGCCGGGGAGCGTCCTGCCAGGCGGTGCACGCCTTGAGCCCGGCCGCCGCCGCCTGCGCCGACTTCGTGGCGTTCAGCAGGTCAGCGACCACCGGACCGGCCACCACGGGGCCGGCCGCGAACGGACCGATCAGCGACTTCGCCACCTGGATCGGATTGTCACTGCCGCCCGCGATGACGACGAGCCGGTCCCCGAGCACCCCGGTGAGGACCTGGAGCTTGTGATGGCGGGCCGCGCGCCGGATCGCCTCGACCGTCAGCTCGCTGTCACCCTCCGGAGCGGTGCCCAGCACCACGCACACGTGTTCCGGGGAGTTCCAGCCGAGCGCCGCGGCCCGCGACAGCGCGCCCTCGTCGGCCTCCCCGGACAGCACCGCGTTGACCACCAGCGACTCCAGCCGGGCGTCCCAGGCCCCGCGCGCCTCGGCGGCCTGCGCGTACACCTGGGCGGTCGCGAAGGCGATCTCCCGGGCGTACACGAGCAGCGCCTCGCGCAGGATCGACTCGTCGCCCGGCGCCGCGACCTCGTCGATCGCGGTCTCCATGACCTCGATGGTGGTGCGCACCATCTCGACGGTCTGGCGCAGGGTGATCGCCCGCGTCAGCTCGCGCGGGGCCGTCCCGAACACGTCGGTCGAAATGGCCTGCGGGGTCTCCGGGTGCCGGAACCACTCCGTGAACGCGGCGATGCCGGCCTGGGCGACCAGGCCGATCCAGGACCGGTTCTCCGGGGGCATCGCCCGGTACCACGACAGGGTCTCGTCCATGCGGGCGATGGCGTTCGCGGCGAGCCGTCCGGAGGACTTCTCCAGCCGGCGCAGCGTCGCGGAATGCGGATGGGCGGGAGCCGGATGCGCGGGGTGGATCGCGGGGGAATGCTCACGTTCGGGTTGGGGCACGTGACAAGACTGCCTTATCGGGAAGGCTGCGCGGAGTCCGGTCTCCCCGGGGCCCCGTGGCCGCCTCGGGGGCGGTGGCCCGTCCGGGGGCTACGGTGGCCTCCATGATTGATGTACGCCGAGGCGCCGACCGCTACGAGGGCGGGGACCCGGAGGCCGGCATCGCCACCCGGCACGCCTTCTCCTTCGGGTCGCACTACGACCCGGACAACCTGCGCTTCGGGGCGGTCGTGGCGTGCAACGAGGAGCGCCTGGCCCCCGGTGCGGGCTTCGAGGAGCACCGCCACAGCCACACCGAGATCGTGACCTGGGTGGTCGAGGGCGAGCTCACCCACCGCGACGGCGCGGGCGCCACCGCCCAGGTCCGGCCCGGGGACGTGCAGCACCTGGGGGCCGGATCCGGGGCCCGGCACGCGGAACGCAACGAGGGTCCCGCCCCGCTGCGCTTCGTCCAGACCTGGCTCGCGCCGCTGGAACCGGCCGGGGAGCCCTCGTACGCCCTGGTCAGGGGCATTGCCGACAGTACGCCCTATGCCGTGCCGGCGGCCGGAGCCGTCCTGCACGTCCGGCGTCCCGGCGCGGGCGAGCGGGTCGCCCTGCCGGCGGCCGAGCGCGTGTACCTGCACGTCGTACGGGGAGACCTCAGGCTGGACGGCAAGGGGGACGGCGCCGGGGCGGACGACGACGAGCTGGGTCCCGGGGACGCGGCGCGGATCACCGGCGAGCCGGACCTGGAGCTCATCGCCGGCTCCCCGTGTGAACTGCTGATCTGGGAACTTCCCCGGCCGGCGGACGACGGGAGCCGGGGGACGGCTTAGGCGGCCGGTTCCACGGAGGTGGCCGCGGGCGTGACGCGGACGGCGCCGCTCCCTGCAGCTTTACCTGCGGCTACTCGCCGCCCAGCGCCGCCACCAGGTGCGGCAGGCCGCCTCCGGCCACGGCGAGGGCCAGGTGGTCGTGGAAATCCCTGCTGCTGACGATCAGGCCGTCGCGGACCCGCAGCACCTGGATGTTGGCGGCCTCGAAGGTCCGCCCGGTCGCGCGGTGGCGCACCTGGTAGTCCCACTCGGCGACGACCACTTCCGGATCGTCGGTCTCCCGGACCACCACGTTCGCCGGAGTCAGCTCCACGGGCGAGCCCGCGGCGACGGCCGCGAACCGCTCCCTGAGCGCCGCCCGCCCCTCGGTGCGGCGCGGACCGACCGGCTCGAACACGGTTTCCACCACGGCGTCCTCGGCGTAGAGCTCGGCCAGCTCCGAGAACCGGCCCGCGCTGATGCCGTCGAGCAGCTTCTGGAAGGCCTCACGCGGTGACAGCGCTTCGGACATGATCAACCCCCAGCGGGATGCGTCGCTAGAATCGGACTAGCGACTCCGGTTTCCAACGATACGGACTGGCGACTCCGGTTGTCTAGGGTGACTCCGCCGCGGCGGGGAAAGGCGGGAGGGATGGGCGGAGTGGGCGGAGCGGGCGGAGCCCAGGAACGTCCGTTGCGGGCGGACGCGGCCCGTAACCGGGCCAGGCTGCTGGACGTCGCGACGGAGGTGTTCACCACCCGCGGCGTCGGCGTGCCGACCGAGGAGATCGCCCGGGCCGCCGGGGTCGGGGTCGGCACGCTCTTCCGGCACTTCCCGACCAAGGAAGCGCTGCTGGAGGCGGTGATGGTGCGCAGGCTGGAGGCGATCGCGACCCGGACCGCGCGGCTGGCCGCCGAGGCCGAACCCGCCGAGGCCTTCTTCGCGTGTTTCCGCCTGGTGGTCGAGCAGTCCTCGGGCAAGAGCGAGTTCACCCGGGCGCTCGCCGCGGCCGGTGTGGACGCGCACGCGTCCCTGCGGGAGTCCAGCGCGGTGATCCAGGCGCAACTGGCCGGCCTGCTGACCGCGGCGCAGCGGGCCGGGGCGGTCCGCCCGGACCTGGGCCTGCCGGAGCTGGTCGCCCTGCTGGTCGGCACCGGCGCGATGACGGAGCAGCTGGATGCCGACCCGTCGGCCCGGGAACGGATCTTCGACGTGGTCTTCGACGGGCTGCGCCCCCGCTGAAGGGACGGCTAGCGGCCCTTGAGCTCGGTGAGGACCGCGTCGGTGAACGGGGGCCAGGCCTCCACGGCCCACGGGCCGAACGCCCGGTCCGCCAGGGCCACGCACGCGGCGCGCGCGTCCGGGTCCACCCACAGGAAGGTGCCCGCCTGTCCGAAGTGCCCGAACGTGCGCGGCGAGGAGCCGGCGCCCGTCCAGTGCGGGGACTTGCCGTCGCGGATCTCCAGGCCGAGGCCCCAGTCGTTGGGGGACTGGTGGCCGTAGCCGGGCAGGACGCCCTTGAGCCCGGGGTGGACCACGGCGGTGGCCTCGGCGACCGTGCGGACGTCCAGCAGCCGGGGCTGCTGGAGCTCGGCGGCGAAGCGCACCAGGTCGGCGACGGTGGAGACGCCGTCCTTGGCCGGGGAGCCCTCCAGCTGGCTCGACGCCATGCCCAGCGGCTCGAAGACGGCCTGGCGCAGGTACTCGGGGAACGGGATGCCGGTGGCCTTCGCGATGTGGTCGCCGAGCTCCTCGAAGCCCGCGTTCGAGTACAGCCGGCGCTGTCCGGGCGGGGCCGTCACGCGGTGCTCGTCGAAGGCCAGGCCGCTGGTGTGCGCCAGCAGGTGGCGCACGGTGGAACCCGCGGGTCCCGCGGGCTCGTCCAGCTCGATCGCACCCTCCTCGTAGGCGACGAGGGCGGCGTACGCGGCGAGCGGCTTGGTGACGGAGGCCAGCGGGAAGCGGTGGTCCAGCGGGCCGTGACTGCCGAGCACGGTCCCGTCGGCGCCGACCACGGCCGCGGCGGCGGTCGGGACCGGCCAGTTCTCGATGATGCGCAGACTCTGCAGGCTCTCCATGCGGCCGAGCGTACTTGCTTGGAGTGCACTCCAAGGTTTTAGCGTGGTGGTCATGAGCCTGACGCAGACGCGGTACACGATCAGCGAGGTCGAGGCACGGACCGGTCTGACCCAGCACACCCTGCGCTGGTACGAGCGGATCGGCCTCATGCCGCACGTGGACCGCTCCCACTCGGGACAGCGGCGCTTCAGCGACAAGGACCTCGACTGGCTGGCCTTCGTCGGGAAGTTGCGCACCACCGGAATGTCGGTGGCTGACATGGTCCGGTACGCCGAACTGGTGCGCGAGGGAGTGCACACCTCGCGCGAGCGGCGCGAACTGCTGGAGCGGACGCGCCGCGAGGTGCGGGCGCGCATCACGGAGCTGAACGACGCGCTCGCCGTGCTGGACTACAAGATCGACATCTATTCGATGAACACCGTTGCGGTGAACACCGCTGCGACGGGCGCCGTCGCGGAAGAGGCAGAGCGGACATGACCGAGAACACGGTGAAGATCGAGAAGGCCGAACTGGGCCGGGGCGGCCCGCTGGTGGGCGTCCAGGGCCTCGGCTGCATGGGCATGAGCGAGTTCTACGGGGACACGGACGAGGGGGTCGCCCGACGGACCCTGGACGCGGCACTGGCCGCCGGAGTCACCCTCTTCGACACCGCCGACGCCTACGGGCGCGGCGCGAACGAGGAGTTCCTCGCCCCGTTCGTCGCCGCGCACCGCGAGGAGATCACCCTCGCCACGAAGTTCGGCATCGTGCGCGGCGACGACGAGACGTACCGGGGGATCGGCAACGACCGGGCGTACGTCCGGCGGGCGGTCGAGGGGAGCCTGCGGCGGCTCGGCACCGACGTGATCGACCTCTACTACATGCACCGGCGCGACCCGGCCGTGCCGCTCGCCGAATCGGTCGGCGCCATGGCGGAGCTGGTGCGCGAGGGCAAGGTGCGCCACCTCGGGCTCAGCGAGGTGACCGGCGCCGAGCTGCGCGAGGCGCACGCGGTGCACCCGATCGCGGCGCTCCAGTCGGAGTGGTCGCTGTTCAGCCGGGACGTGGAGCGCAGCGCGGTGGGCGCGGCGGCGGAGCTGGGCGTGGCCCTGGTGCCGTACTCCCCGCTCGGACGCGGTTTCCTGACCGGCGCCTTCGCGGACGCGGCGGCCGAGCTGACGCCCGGGGACTACCGCCGTTATCAGCCCCGGTTCACGGGCGAGAACGCCAAGGCCAACGCGGCGCTGCTGGAGCCGGTGCGGGAGATCGCGGCGGCGCGCGACGCCACGCCGGGACAGATCGCGCTGGCGTGGGTGCACCAGCGGGCGCTGGTGCACGGGCTGACGGTGGTTCCGATCCCGGGGACGCGCAAGCCCGGCCGCCTCGCGGAGAACACGGCGGCGACCCGGATCACGCTGACGGACGCCGAGCTGGCGCTGCTGGAGCCCCTCGCCGACCGGGTCGCGGGCGACCGCTACCCGGACATGAGCTCGACCGCGACCGCGCGCGAGGCGTAGCCGCGGCCGCACCCGCAGGCGGCCGGGGGAGGGGCGGCCGGGTGGCGGTCGCGCCTCAGGCCCCGGCCGTGAACCGGTCGCGCAGGGCCGCGTACTCCGCGTCCGTCAGCAGGCCCGCGCTGTGCAGCTCGCCCAGGTGCTGGAGCCGGTCGCCGGAGCGGGCCCGGGGGACCGCGGCGACCGGGGAGCGGTCGCGCAGGGCGGCGAGGAGCGCCGCCGCGAAGGGCAGCGATTCGTGCACCGCCCCGTAGCCCGCGCCGAGCACCGCCGAGGCCAGATCGTGGTCGGGGCGCGGATCGCCCGCGTGACCTCGGGCGAGCAGGCGCAGATGGGCTCCCCGGCGGTCCGGGGAGTGCCATTCGACGCCCGTCAGGGCGGCCAGCGGATACCGCTGGTCGCCCGCCTTCCACTTGGCGCTCGTGGCTCCCGTACGGGACCAGCGGAAGGTCACCGCCGAGCCGTCGAAGACGAGCCGGGCGTCGTACGCCTTGAGCGTGAGCGGTGGCCGCGGCGCGGTCGTCACCAGGAACCGCTCCGCCGGCTCCGCTTGCTCCGCCGGGCTCCGGCCCAGCCGCTCCCGTACGGCGTCCACGAAGGCCGCCGCCCGCGCGGTCCGGTCGCCCGGCAGGACCAGCCGGTACGGATCGCACGCCTCCTTCAGCTGCCCCGCCGCGGCCTCCATCAGCGGATCCGCGCCGGGCCGCACCACGGCGCGCAGCACCACCGCGTCCCGCCGCCCCGCGGTCAGACTCACCCCCGACAACGCCTCGAGGGGGATCCGGCGTGCCCCGAGGGCATGCCAGAGCCTGGGCGTTCGCATCCCCCGAGCGAAGCGGATGAGCATCGAGTCCGTGGTGCGGTCGAACTCCCAGACGGCATGGTTTCCGGCCAGTACGTCACCCATGCGGCACATGGTAAAGGGACGCACCCCTGTGCGTCCCCCTGTCGTGAAGCCCGTTTTCCGACCGTCTACGCGTGTCAGGAACCGTTCGTGCCGGAAATTCCACGTCGGCAGGCGTCGTCCCCCGTGGAACACACCGTGGAACCGAACGCACCGGTTCCGATTTTGGCGAAGTTGTCCAAAGAGTCGGTCCCTGGCTCGAAGTAGCCGGTGTGGCTCTTGGCCCCGGCGGCCGACAGCACCCGCGCGCCGAAGTCCGGGTCGACCGGATCCGCGCCGTGGCCGAGGCCCCCGAGCTCCAGGTGCGGCACGTCGGCGATCCAGTCGCCGGAGTCGCGCGTGGCCCATACCCGCGCCGAGGTCCCCAGCTCTCCGACGTTCTCGGCGCGCATCCCGGGGCTGCCCGCCACCGCGATGTCCGTGACCCGGGCCGGAAGTTCGTGCGCGGCGACCCCGCAGACCACCGAGCCGTAGCTGTGGCAGAACAGCGCCACGCTGGCCCGGCCGGGCAGCGAGGAGGTCAGCGCGCGCAGCTTGTGCGCGCCGTCCACGGCCATCCGGCCGGTCGCCGCGTCCATGCCGACCCCGGTCGGCGCGGTGTACCCGGCCCAGGCGATGACCGCCGTCCGGCCCGCGGGCGCGGCCGCGAGCTCCGCCTCGTACAGGGACTGCGCCATGCCGGCGGGGGCGGTGAGGCGGCGCTGGGTGCGCTCGAAGGTCAGCGCGTCGGTGTCGACCCCCGGGACGATCACCGAGACCCGGCGGGCCTCGTCGAGGTCGCCGAAGACCTCCGCGACGAGGCCGCCGCCGGTCGGGTCGAAGGTGAGGATCTGCCGGCCGGGCTCGGCGAGGGACTCGAAGCGGTGGGCGCGGCGGGAGGCCATGACGCGGTCGGCGGGGGCCAGCGTGACGTCGTGCGCGTCGGCCTCCTCGGCGCGGGCGGCCTGCTGCAGCGCGATCCCGTTGGCCCGGTAGCGGGTGGTGACCGGGACGCCCTCCAGGCTGCCGACCACGAGGGGGTGCCCCTCGGCGAGCCGGGCGCGCTGGGCGCCGTCGAGGCCGGCGAAGAACCGGGCCACGGTCGGCGCGGGGGCGTCGGCGGCGGGCAGCGTCCGGCCCTCGAAGAGGGTCTGCGACCAGGCGGCGAGGGCGGTCTGGCGCGCGGACACACCGTTCTCGGGCCGGTGCACGGCGGTCCAGCCGGTGGTCGCGAGCATCAGGAAGACCACCGCCAGCGCGAGCAGGATGCGCAGGGCGGCCGGACGCACGGGATCGACGGCGGGGGAATGGGGGGTGGCGGGGCCGGGCAGGTTCACTGAGTCCAGCCTATGAGACCGGCGCGGGCGTTGGCGCGCCGGGTGACCGGAGTCACCGCCGGCCGGAACCCCAGTCGGTGGCCAGCGCGGGGCCGATCTGGTCGAGGTAGGCCTCCGTCATCCGCCGGATGGTGGCCACGCTGGTGTCCTCGCCCTGCCCCCAGAGCCGTCCGGTGACTCGCATCACACCCGAGAAGGCGGCGACGGCCACCCGGGGCCGCGGATCTTCGTTCACGTCCAGGCCCTCGCGCTCGGCGACCAGCCGGGCGATCCGCTCCTCCAGGTCGGTGGAGCGGCGCAGGTGCACGGCGAGCAGGGCCGGAGTGGACTCGATGAGCCGGTAGCTGCGCATGTACAGGTCGACCGGGACCACCTCGGAGATGGCCTCGTCGACGGTGTCCCAGGCGTCGAGCACGGCCGCGCGCATCGCCTCGAGGGGGCCCTCGGCGGCCGGCCGCAGGCTCAGGGCGGCGACGAAGTGCGATTCGACCAGGTCCTGGACGGCGAACGCGACCTCCTCTTTGTTGGCGAAGTACCGGAAGAAGGTGCGCTGCGAGACGTCCACGGCCTCGGTGATCTCGTCGACGGTGGTCTCCTCGTACCCCTGTGCGACGAAGAGGAGGAGGGCGGCACGCAGCAGCGCGTCGCGGGTTCGCCGTTTCTTGCGCTCCCGCAGTCCGGTCGCCGGTGCGGACGGCGCGGGCCGTCGGTCGGTCATCACGGGCGGTCGGGCTCCTCGTCCGTCGGCGGAGTGGGCGTAAGGCTACCCGGGACGGACCCGCCCACACGGTCCGCGGGCGCTCACCTGCGTCTCGCACGACACGTTCGTGTCCGGGTGAACACCGCCTTCGTCCCCGGAGTGCGGGCGCCACGCCCGGCCGGCACGGCCGCGCAGGCGTCAACTCCGAGGCTCCGACAGCCCCGCCGGACGGTTCCGGCGGGGCTGTCGCCTATCCGGGTGGACCCGCCCGGGGCCCCTTCCGCCCGCCCGTCCGCGCAGGTCAGCGTGGTGTGGACGGAGCCGCGGAGAAGGTCCGGGGCCCGTCCGTCCACCAGGAGTTGACCCGTCATGCGTACGTGGAACACCATCCGTCCCGGGCGCGCCGCCGTCTCGGCCGCCGTCCTCGCCGCCACCCTGCTGATCCCTGGAACCACCGGTTCCGCCCACGCGGCGGGCCGGGGCGGGGGTCACGCCTCGGGGCCGCCGCCGCTCGGGGCCTGCGCCACCGGACAGTTGTGCCTGTGGGCGAAGCCCGAGTTCAAGGGGACCCGCAGGACGCACGAGCTCAGCACCCTCGACATCAACAGCTGCACCGCCCTGCCCGCCGGGACCAGCGCCCAGTCGCTCGCCAACCGCACCGGACGCCCGGTCACCACCTACCAGTCGGCCGAGTGCGCCGAGACCGGAGAGTTCCAGACCTATCCGGGAGACGGGGTGTGGCTCCCGCAATCGCCCTACCAGGTCAGGGCGTTCAAGGTGTGGGAGCGCTGAGCGACCCGGCCGCCGGAGCCGCCTCGGGGAACGGGAGCGGGACACCCCGGGCGTGGACGTCCGCGCCCGGGGCGGGCCCGTCGGGCCCCGGGCCCGGGGCGGTCCCGGCTTCCGTGTCCGGGGCGGTCCCGGCTTCCGGGTCCGCCCCCGCCTCGGCGGCGCGCGCTCCGCCGAGGCGGGCCACCTCGGCCCGCAGCGCCCGTACCTCGGCGGCCAGGTCGGTGATCGCGGCCGTCTGGGCGCGCTCCATCTGGTCGTCGCGCTCGAAGCGGGAGATGAACCAGGCCGCGATGTTGGCGGTCACCACACCCAGCAGCGCGATGCCCGACAGCATCAGCCCCACCGCCAGCAGCCGGCCGAGTCCGGTCGTCGGGGAGTGGTCCCCGTACCCGACCGTCGTCATCGTCGTCACCGACCACCACAGGGCGTCCCCGAGGTTCTTGATGTTGCCGTCGGGCGCGTCGCGCTCCACGCTCAGCACGGCGAGCGAGCCGAACATCAGCAGCCCGACCACCGCGCCCGCGACATAGGTGGTCAGCCGGATCTGCGGGGCCATCCGGGCCCGCCGGCCCACCAGCATCAGGGTCGAGACCACGCGCAGCAGCCGGAGCGGCTGGATCATCGGCAGCAGCACCGCCGCCAGGTCCAGCCAGTGCGTCCGGACGAACGCCTTCTTCGACCGGGACAGGCCCAGCCGCATCAGGTAGTCGACGGCGAAGGCCCCCCACACCACCCACTCGGCGTGCGTGCAGGCGCGGTGCACCCCCGCGGCCGCGTCGGGGGCGACGATGGGCACGGTGTAGGCGACGGCGAATCCGAGGGCGAGCACCAGCAGAGGCGTCTGCGTCCGGCGCTCCCACCGCGTCTGGCGGGAGTGTTCCTTCATGCGGGCATAGTAAAGAACGCGTAAGGGGCGCCGGAACAAGAGTCCCGGCGCCCCTCACGGGCGTGTCGGTCAGGCGTCGCCGCCCGCCGCGCCCGGATCCGCCGCCGAGACGTCCAGCAGCTGGTACCGGTCGACGGCCTGCTTGAGCACCGAGCGGTCGATCTTGCCTTCCTTGGCCAGCTCGGTCAGCACCGAGAGGACCACCGACTGCGGGTCGATGTGGAAGAACCGGCGGGCCGCGCCGCGCGTGTCCGCGAAGCCGAAGCCGTCCGCGCCCAGCGAGGTGTACGGGCCGGGCACCCAGCGCGAGATCTGGTCCGGGACCGCCCGCATCCAGTCCGAGACCGCCACGAACGGACCCTCGGCGCCGGACAGCTTGCGCGTCACGTACGGGACGCGCTGCTCCTCCTCCGGATGCAGCAGGTTGTGCCGCTCCACGTCGACGGCCTCGCGACGCAGCTCGTTCCAGGAGGTCGCCGACCAGACGTCCGCCCGGACGTTCCACTCGGCGGCCAGGATCCGCTGCGCCTCCAGCGCCCACGGAACCGCCACGCCGGAGGCCATGATCTGCGCCCCGATGCTGCCGATGGTGCCGGCCGAGACCCGGTGGATGCCCTTGAGGATGCCGTCCACGTCCACGTCCGCCGGCTCGGCGGGGTGCTGGATCGGCTCGTTGTAGACCGTCAGGTAGTAGAAGACGTCCTCGGCGTCCGGGCCGTACATGCGCCGCAGACCGTCCTTGACGATGTGCGCGATCTCGTACCCGTACGCCGGGTCGTACGCCACGCAGCCCGGGTTGGTGGAGGCCAGCAGCTGGGAGTGACCGTCGGCGTGCTGCAGGCCCTCACCCGTCAGGGTGGTCCGGCCGGCGGTCGCGCCGAGGACGAAACCGCGCGCCAGCTGGTCGGCCATCTGCCAGAACTGGTCACCCGTACGCTGGAAACCGAACATCGAGTAGAAGACGTAGACCGGGATCAGCGGCTCGCCGTGCGTGGCGTACGCCGAACCGGCGGCGATCAGCGAGGCCGTGCAGCCCGCCTCCGAGATGCCGTCGTGCAGCATCTGGCCGGTCGGGGACTCCTTGTACGCGAGCAGCAGGTCGCGGTCGACCGCCTCGTACTGCTGGCCCAGCGGGTTGTAGATCTTGGCGCTCGGGAAGAACGCGTCCATGCCGAAGGTGCGGTACTCGTCGGGCGCGATCAGCACGAAGCGGCGGCCGATCTCCTTGTCCCGCATGAGGTCCTTCAGGATGCGGACGAAGGCCATCGTCGTGGCGATCGACTGCTGCCCCGAGCCCTTCTTGGCGGCCGCGTACGTCGCGTCGCCCGGCAGCTGCAGCGGCTTCGCGCGCACCACGCGGGTCGGCACGTAGCCGCCCAGCGCACTGCGGCGGTCGTGCATGTACTGGATCTCGGGGGAGTTGCGGCCCGGGTGGTAGTACGGCGGTGCGCCGCCCTCCAGCTGGGCGTCCGTGAGCGGGATGTGCAGCCGGTCGCGGAAGCGCTTGAGGTCGTCGGCCGTCAGCTTCTTCATCTGGTGGGTCGCGTTGCGGCCCTCGAAGTTCGGACCCAGGGTCCAGCCCTTGACCGTCTGCGCCAGGATCACCGTCGGCTGGCCCTTGTGGGCCTTGGCCGCCGCGTACGCCGCGTAGACCTTCTTGTGGTCGTGACCGCCGCGGCCCAGGTGCTGGATCTGCTGGTCGGACATGTTCTCGACCATCGCGCGCAGCCGGTGGTCGCCGCCGAAGAAGTGGTCGCGGATGTACGCGCCGGATTCGGTGGCGTACGTCTGGAACTGCCCGTCCGGGGTCGAGTTCAGCTTGTTGACCAGGATGCCGTCGCGGTCCTGGGCCAGCAGCGGGTCCCAGGAGCGGTCCCAGATCAGCTTGATGACGTTCCAGCCGGCGCCGCGGAACTGCGACTCCAGCTCCTGCATGATCTTGCCGTTGCCGCGGACCGGGCCGTCGAGGCGCTGCAGGTTGCAGTTGACGACGAAGGTCAGGTTGTCCAGGCCTTCGCGGGCCGCGATGGACAGCTGGCCGAGCGACTCCGGCTCGTCCATCTCGCCGTCGCCGAGATACGCCCAAACGTGTGACTTGGAGGTGTCCGCGATGTCGCGGGCCTGCATGTACCGGTTCATCCGGGCCTGGTAGATCGCGCCGAGCGGGCCGAGGCCCATCGAGACGGTCGGGAACTCCCAGAAGTCCGGCATCAGCCGCGGGTGCGGGTAGCTGGACAGGCCGTACGGGGCCTTGGACTTCTCCTGGCGGAACGCGTCGAGCTGCTGCTCGGAGAGCCGGTCCAGGAGGTAGGCGCGGGCGTAGATGCCGGGGGAGGCGTGGCCCTGGAAGAAGATCTGGTCGCCGCCGTCGCCCTCGTCCTTGCCCCGGAAGAAGTGGTTGAAGCCCACGTCGTAGAGGGAGGCGGAGGAGGCGAACGTGGCGATGTGGCCGCCGACGCCGATCCCGGGACGCTGGGCGCGGGAGACCATGACGGCCGCGTTCCAACGGGTGGCGTTGAGGACCTTGCGCTCGATCTCCTCGTTGCCGGGGAAGAAGGGCTCGTCCTTGGTGGCGATGGTGTTGACGTAGTCGGTGGAGCGCATCTCGGGGACGGCCACGCGCTTCTCGCGGGCGCGCTCGATCAGGCGCAGCATCAGGTAGCGGGCGCGCTCGCGGCCCCGCTCGTCGACGGCGGCGTCAAGGGAGTCGAGCCACTCCTGCGTCTCTTCCGGATCGAAGTCCGGGACCTGGCTCGGCAGGCCGCCAATGATGATCGGATTGCGATCGGATGCGGAAGCCACGCTGTTCCTTCGCTGTCGGGGGAGTCGTGCCTGGGGTCTCGCCGCCTCCCATGGTCTTACGCTCGGCGGAAATCGTCACCTTTACCACTCGGTAATCCCTGGAGCCGGTGGGACGCGGGCGCCGTGATGACGGGCATGGGCCAAACCGCAACCTTACGCCCGAGTCGATCAACGCTTCGCAAGGCCGTTCGTCCCTCAAACAGGTAGGAAAGTCCCGAGCCGATGCCGAATGAGGTGGAATGGTGTGGGATGAATCACGAGAGGTACATACACAGGGGCTGAAAGTTGCGGCGAGACGGCCGCAATCGTCACCGTTTCGACGGTCTCGGCGGCCGGGTACTTGCGCGATCCGCCGCGCCCGTGTGGACTACGCCCAATGCTGCGCGTACGCGCGCTGCCGAAGAACATTCACCGAACATGAGCAGGAGGCACCCCGTGAGCGCGACCGCGGACCACGCGGAGAACCTGGCCGCCAGGCTGGGTTTCCAGTCCGAACAGGTGGTCCAGGAGATCGGCTACGACGACGACGTCGATCAGGAATTCCGTGATGCCGTAGAGGGTCACGTCACCGAACTCGTCGACGAGGACTACGACGATGTCGCAGACGCGGTACTGCTGTGGTTCCGGGAGGACGACGGCGACCTGACGGACGCCCTGGTCGACGCGACCGAGCTGGTCGAGGACGGCGCACTGATCCTGCTGGTGACTCCCAAGACCGGCAAGGACGGTTTCGTCGAGGCCAGCGACATCAGCGAGGCCGCCGAGACCGCAGGCCTCTCTCTGGCCAAGGGACTCCCCGTTGGCAAGGAGTGGACCGCCACCAAGCTGGCGACCCCGAAGACGGCCAAGTCCAAGCGCTGAGCCGCGCCCCGCAGTCCCGAGCGGACACACGCACCCCGCCTGCCGGAATTCCTCCCGGTCGGCGGGGTGTGTGCGTTCGGCGGCGGACCGGTGTCGAGGCATAGGCTGGCCACCCGAACGGCCGAACGCAGGATGAAGGAACGAAGGGATGCGACAGATGGCGATCGAGGTCGGCAGCAAGGCCCCGGACTTCGAGCTCAAGGACAACCACGGTGCCACCGTGCGGCTCTCCGACTTCCGGGGGGAGAAGGCCGTCGTGCTGCTCTTCTACCCGTTCGCCTTCACCGGCGTGTGCACCGGGGAGCTGTGCGAGCTGCGCGACCAGCTGCCCCGGTTCCAGAACGACGACGTGCAGCTCCTCGCCGTCTCCAACGACTCCGTGCCCACCCTGCGCGTCTTCGGCGAGCAGGAGGGCCTCGATTACCCGCTGCTGTCGGACTTCTGGCCGCACGGGGAGACCTCCCGCGCCTACGGGGTCTTCGACGAGGAGAAGGGCTGCGCGGTCCGCGGCACCTTCGTCATCGACCGCGACGGCATCGTGCGCTGGAGCGTCGTCAACGGACTGCCCGACGCGCGTGACCTGAACGAGTACATCAAGGCCCTCGACAGCCTCTGAGGTCTCCGAGCGCGTGTCGCAGGCTCGAGGGCACGCTCGCCCGAATAACCCCGTACAGGCGGGAACCCGTCACTAGGATCGAACCGTTGATCCGGTGAAATCGCACGACGGGGCACCGCCCCACACCAACCTTATGGAGGACCCGTGGGAGTCAGCCTCAGCAAGGGCGGCAACGTCTCGCTGACCAAGGCCGCGCCGAACCTGACGGCGGTCATCGTCGGTCTGGGCTGGGACGCTCGCACCACCACCGGTGTCGATTTCGACCTCGACGCCAGCGCGATCCTGACCAACGACCAGGGCAAGGTCGCCAGCGACGCGAACTTCGTCTTCTTCAACAACCTGAAGAGCCCGGACGGCTCGGTCGAGCACACCGGTGACAACACCACCGGTGAGGGCGAAGGCGACGACGAGGCCATCAAGGTCAACCTCGCCGGCGTCCCGGCCGACGTGTCCAAGATCGTCTTCCCCGTCTCGATCTACGAGGCCGAGAGCCGCCAGCAGAGCTTCGGCCAGGTCCGCAACGCGTACATCCGCGTCGTGAACCAGGCCGACAACACCGAGCTCGCCCGCTACGACCTGTCGGAGGACGCCTCGACCGAGACCGCCATGGTCTTCGGCGAGCTGTACCGCAACGGCGCCGAGTGGAAGTTCCGCGCCATCGGCCAGGGCTACGCCTCGGGCCTGCGCGGCATCGCGCAGGACTTCGGCGTCAACGTCTGAGTCGACGCGCCGGCCGATCCGTCGGACCAGCCAGTTCACCCGTCCGGCGCCGTGCACCCCGTGTGTGCGGCGCCGGACCGGCTTTACGGCCGGGGCCCCGCCGTGCCCCGCCGTATCGCCGGACCCTCGCACCGCCGTACCGTCATACCGCCACACCGTCGTCCGGGGAGGACCACAACATGGGCGTCACACTCGCCAAGGGGGGCAACGTCTCCCTGTCCAAGGCCGCACCGAACCTCACCCGGGTTCTGATCGGCCTCGGCTGGGACGCGCGCTCGACCACGGGCGCGGACTTCGACCTCGACGCCAGCGCGCTGCTGTGCACGAACGGCCGCGTGCTCGGGGACGAGTACTTCGTCTTCTACAACAACCTGAAGAGCCCCGAGGGCTCCGTCGAACACACGGGGGACAACCTCACCGGCGAGGGTGACGGTGACGACGAGTCGATCGTCATCGACCTCACCAAGGTCCCGGCCGGCGTGGACAAGATCGTCTTTCCGGTCTCCATCCACGAGGCGGAGGCCCGCCGGCAGAGCTTCGGCCAGGTCAGCAACGCCTTCATCCGCGTGGTGAACGAGGCGGACGGCCAGGAACTGGCCCGTTACGACCTCACCGAGGACGCCTCCAGCGAAACCGCGATGATCTTCGGCGAGGTCTACCGGTACGGCGGGGAATGGAAGTTCCGTGCGGTGGGGCAGGGGTACGCGTCGGGGCTCCGGGGCATCGCTCTAGACTTCGGGGTCAACGTTTCGTAAAGCCGTACAAGACGATGGGATGCCAGTGGTTCTGAAAACCTTCGGCTGGTCGTTCGCAATCACTGCGCTCGGACTGGCCGCTGCGGTGCTCTACGGGGGGTGGGAGGCCTTCGGGATCGTGGCGATCCTGTCGGTCCTCGAGATCTCGCTGTCCTTCGACAACGCGGTGGTCAACGCCGGAATCCTGAAGAAGATGAATGCCTTCTGGCAGAAGATCTTCCTCACGATCGGCGTCCTCATCGCGGTCTTCGGCATGCGACTGGTCTTCCCCGTCCTCATCGTCGCGATCAGCGCCAAGATCGGGCCCATAGAGGCCGTCGACCTCGCCATGACCGACAAGGACATGTACGAGCAGCTGGTCACGGACGCCCACCCGTCCATCGCGGCCTTCGGTGGCATGTTCCTGCTGATGATCTTCCTCGACTTCATCTTCGAGGACCGTGACATCAAGTGGCTCGCCTGGCTCGAGCGTCCGCTCGCCAAGCTCGGCAAGATCGACATGCTGTCGGCGTGCATCGCGCTGATCGTCCTGGTCATCACCTCGATGACCTTCGCGACCCATGCCCACCAGCACGGCGGCATCGAAGTCGACAAGGCCCAGACCGTCCTGGTCTCCGGCATCCTCGGCCTGATCACCTACATGATCGTCGGCGGTCTCTCCGGCTACTTCGAGAACAAGCTCGAGGAAGAGGAAGAGGCCGAGCACGAGGCGGAGGAAGCGGCCAAGAAGTCCGGCAGCGCGGTCTCGGCCGTCGCCATGGCCGGCAAGGCCGCGTTCTTCATGTTCCTCTACCTCGAAGTCCTCGACGCCTCCTTCTCGTTCGACGGGGTCATCGGCGCCTTCGCCATCACCAACGACATCGTGCTCATGGCGCTGGGCCTCGGCATCGGCGCCATGTACGTCCGCTCGCTGACGGTCTACCTGGTCCGCCAGGGCACCCTCGACGACTACGTCTACCTGGAGCACGGCGCGCACTACGCCATCGGCGCGCTCGCCGTCATCCTGCTCGTCACCATCCAGCACGAGATCAACGAGGTCATCACCGGTCTCGTCGGCGTCGTGCTGATCGCGTGGTCCTTCTGGTCCTCGGTGCGCCGCAACAAGCGCATGGAACTGGAGGGTTCCACCGCCGAGGCATGATCACGGCGGTAATGCGGAACGCTCAAGTGCGGGGCGGTCCGGTGGGTCCACCGACTCGCCGGGCCGCCCCGCACGCGTACGCGGACAGGCAGGCAGACCAGGGGATCAGGGGGGTTGTGGGGATGGGATTCTTCGACGGCATCAGGGGCAGCCGCGCCGTGCACTTCCAGTCGGGCAGCGCCTCGTCGAACGCGATCGAGCTGACCAAACGCCATCCGACGGTGTCGCTCACCAAACAGGGGGCGGTGCACGGCAATCTGCGCGTCAACCTCTCGTGGCGCATGCGCACCTCGGACATCGGCGGCCGCGCGGCCGGCCAGAGCGGGCAGCTCTTCCGCCACCCGTTCAAGCTGTTCAAGCCGGACATGGTGCAGGCGCACACCCAGGGCATGGTCAATGTCGACCTCGACATCGGCTGCCTCTACGAACTGACCGACGGCACCCGGGGCGTCGTCCAGCCGCTGGGCAACTTCCACGGGGACATCAACAGCCCGCCGTACGTCAAGCTCAGCGGCGACGACCGGTTCGGGGCGCCCTCAGGTGAGACGATCTTCGTCAATCTCGACCATGCCGAGGACATAAAGAGGCTGCTGGTCTTCGTCTACATCTACGACCAGACCCCGGCCTTCGACCGGACGCACGCGCTGGTGACCCTCTTCCCGATCACCGGGCCGCGCATCGAGATCCCGCTGGAGGAGCGCCACCCGCACGCGCGCTCCTGCGCGGTGGTCTCCCTGGAGAACGTCAAGGGCGAGCTGATCGTGCGGCGCGAGGTCAAATTCGTCTACGGGTTCCAGGCCGAGCTCGACCGGCTGTACGGGTGGGGACTCCAGTGGGGCCGGGGCTACAAGGCGAAGGCCTGACCGCCCCGGCCCGGGATCCCGCGCGGGGTGCTCAGCGCCGGATGAACTGGGGGCCCTGCACCGGCAGCCGGAAGGTCGGGTCCCCGCCCGGGGCCGGGACCGGAGCCGGCGCCGGGGACACCGGCTGCGGGTACCCGTACGCGGGCTCCGCGGCCGGCGGGGCCTGGGTGTGCGGCGTCGGGAGCACCGGGGCGGCCGGCGCCTGATGCGGGGGCGCCGGGGTCTCCGGGGCGCTCTCGTCCACGGAGATCCCGTGGTCGGTGGCCAGTCCGACGAGGCCGTTGGAGTAGCCCTCGCCGAGCGCGCGGAACTTCCACCCGTCGCCCCGCCGGTACAGCTCGCCGCAGATCAGCGCCGTCTCGGCGCCGGTCTCGGGCCGCACGTCGAAGAAGGCCAGGGGTTCGCCGCCGCCGGCCGCGGTGGCGTCGTAGAGCAGGATCCGCAGGTCGTGGACCCGCTGGAAGGGCACGTCCTCGGCGGAGGCGACGACCAGGATCCGGTCCACGACGGGCGTCACCGCCCGCAGGTCCGCCTGGACGGCGTCGGTGACCCCGTCGCCGAGCTGCTTCTTGCCGAGCCGCCAGACGGCCCCCGAGGGGTGCCGGGGCTGGTTGTAGAAGACGAAGTCCTCGTCCGAGCGCACCCGCCCGTCCGAGCCCACGAGCAGCGCCGAGGCGTCCACGTCGGGAACATCGGGCCCACCGGTCCAGCGCAGCACCGCCCGTACCGCCGCGGCGGTGACCGGGATGTTCGAGCCCTTCTGCATCGCGTGCGTCATGCCGGTCATCCTGCCCTCCCGGGCACGACCGGGACAATGCGGCCCCCCGTAGCGTCCCGTTCGGTCCCGATCCGCCGCATCGTGTGCCGTTGGTCCCTCCTGCCGTGCGCCCCCGACGCGCCCCCTGAGCGCCCCGCAAGTGCGCCGGGGCGCCCCCCGAGGGCGTGCCCGAGGCGTCCCCGAGGAAAGAGGCGGCCCCACACCTTGTCCCGGCCACGAGTCCTGGGCATGGTGCAAGGGGGTGCGCGACGGGCACGAGAGCCCGTGGGCCCCCGGACCGTCCCGGGGCGACGGCGATGACCTCAGCGGACCGAGGACCCGCGTCACTCGTCTGACCAGGACGGTTACCTGAACTTCATGTGCGCGGGGAAGTTTTGAATCTCATTCGTACGTACTATTACCGGCCACGCCAGTTGGGCCGCCGAGGCAGTACGGGGGAAGCACATGCGTCATTTCGGGCACATATCGCCCACCGTCCGCGAGGACCTCTTCCACCAGGAGCCGGCCGAGTTCACCGCCGCCTCCCCCGCACGCACGCTCGCCGCTGCTCTGGGGGCCACGCTCTACAGCCCCGCCACCCGTCCCCAGCTCGCCCGTGACATCCGCAAGCAGGCCGGCCGGGGAGTCGTCTCGATGGTCCTCTGCCTGGAGGATTCCATCAGCGACGCCGATGTCGTCGGGGGCGAGGAGAACCTCGTCCGGCAGTTCGCCGCCCTCGACGAGGACCCGGCGGAGATCCCGCTGCTCTTCATCCGGGTCCGTACGCCCGAGCAGATTCCCGACATCGTGCACCGGCTCGGCGGCTCGGCCGCGCGACTGGCCGGATTCGTACTCCCGAAGTTCACCGAAAGTCGCGGCGTGGCCTTCCTGGACGCGGTGGCCCAGGCGGAGGCGGAGAGCGGACAGCCCCGGCTGTACGCGATGCCCGTCCTGGAGACCCCGGAGCTCCTGCACCTGGAGACCCGGGTCGAGGCCCTCGCCGGAATCTCCCGTACCGTGAACAAGTACCGCGAGCGGGTCCTGGCGCTGCGGCTCGGAGTCACCGACTTCTGCTCCGCGTACGGACTGCGCCGTACGCCCGACATGACCGCCTACGACGTGCAGATCGTCGCCGGTGTGATCGCCGACGTCGTCAACGTGCTCAGCCGCGCCGACGGCACCGGCTTCACGGTCACCGGCCCGGTGTGGGAGTACTTCCGCAGCCAGCAGCGCCTCTTCAAGCCGCAGCTGCGCCGCAGCCCCTTCCTGGAGGAAGGCGTGGAGGAGCTGCGCACCGCGCTGATCGAGCACGACCTGGACGGGCTGCTGCGCGAGATCGAGCTGGACCGCGCCAACGGGCTGCTGGGCAAGACCTGCATCCACCCCGCCCACGTCACGCCCGTCCACGCGCTGTCGGTGGTCTCCCACGAGGAGTTCAGCGACGCGCAGGACATCCTGCGCCCCGAGCGGGACGGCGGCGGCGTGATGCGTTCCGCCTACACGAACAAGATGAACGAGGTGAAGCCCCACCGGGCCTGGGCCGAGCGCACCATGCTGCGCGCCGAGGTCTTCGGTGTGGCGAAGGAGGAGGTCGGCTTCGTCGACCTCCTCACGGCCGGTCTCCAGGTGTGAGCGGGCCGTTGACTGCGAGGAAGGGCAAGAAGATCGAATCGGTGTGGTCGGGAACGTGGGTCGCGGACCGGCTGGGCGTCGGCCTGGAGGAAGCCGCCGGCCCCGCGACGGCCGGCGCAGGCGCTCCGGCGACCGCAGGCGGCGGACCGCGGCTGCGCGAACTCCTCGGCCTCGCGCTGCGCCGCAACCCCAAGCGGGCACACCTGCTGGTCTCGCAGGTGCTGGGCAAGCACGTCCCGCAGTCCCCGGCGACCGTGTACGCCGCCGGGTACGGGCTCGGCGAGCGGGTCCGGGAGCTGCTGGGCGAGGACGGGGCGGCCGCGGCGGTGGTCCTGGGCTACGCCGAGACGGCGACCGGCCTCGGCCACTGCGTCGCCGACGGCCTCGCCGACGCCCCCTACCTGCACTCCACCCGCCGTCCTGTCCCGGGCGTGGAGCCCGCGGGCGGCTTCGAGGAGGCGCATTCGCACGCCACCTCGCACCTGCTGCTGCCCGAGGACCCGAAGCTGCTCGCGGGCTCCGGCCCGCTGGTCCTCGTCGACGACGAGTTCTCCACCGGCAACACCGTCCTCAACACCATCCGCGACCTGCACGCCCGCCACCCGCGCGGGCACTACGTCGTCGTCGCCCTCGTCGACATGCGCTCCCCGGCCGACCGCGACCGCCTCACCGCCTTCGCCGCCGAGCTGGGCGCCCGCGTCGACCTGATCTCCCTCGCCTCGGGCACGGTCCGCCTCCCCGAGGGGGTCCTGGCCAAGGGACAGGCGCTGGTCGAGCGGTACGAGGGCGCCCAGGGGGACGAGGACACCGAGGGTGCCGAGGGTGCCCAGGGGGACGAGGACGCCGAGGGTGCCCAGGGCGCCCAGGGTGACGAGCCGCGGGGCGCGGGTGCCGAGGCACCGCCCGCGGGCGCCCCCTCCCCGTCCCCCGCGGACGGCCCGCAGGTCACCCGCGTGGCGCTGGACTGGCCCGCCGCGATACCCGACGGCGGACGCCACGGCTTCTCGCCCGCGCACCGCGAAGCCCTCGACGCGGCGCTGCCCGCGATGGCGGACCGGCTCGGGGCCGCGCTCGGCGACGGCCCCGCCCGGGTCCTCGTCCTCGGCAACGAGGAGCTGATGTACGCCCCGCTGCGCCTCGCGAAGGCCCTGGAGGAGTCCGGCGCGGCGGCCGAGGTCCGCTTCTCCACGACCACCCGCTCACCCGTCCTCGCCGTCGACGACCCCGGCTACGCGATCCGCACCCGCCTGGTCTTCCCCGCCCACGACGCCCCCGCGGACGGTCCCGGAGACCGATACGCGTACAACGTGGCCGGAGCCGGCTTCGACGCCGTCGTCGCCGTCGTCGACTCGGCGGGCGACACCCCGGAGCTGCGCACCGGCCTCCTCGCGGCCCTCGCCCCGCACACCGGCCGGGTCCTGCTCGCGGTCATACCGTCGTACACCCCTGACGTTGCCTCCGACCGGCAGGAGCCGATCATGACCGAGCCCCGGCGCGAACCGCTGCGCGGGCCCGCCTTCTCCTCGTACGCCGCCGAGGACGTCGGCTGGCTGCTCCAGGACTTCTCCGACGTCGAACTGGAGGCCCCGACCGAGGAGCGCGAAGAGGCGATACAGGCGGGCGGCGCGCACTACGCCGAGTCCCTGCCGGTCGAGTACCAGCCGTCCCCGCAGTACCAGGAGCTCTACCAGAGCGCGCTGACCGCCTCCGCCGCCCGCATGGCCCGCGCGGTCGGCACGGTGACCGAGACGGTGCTCGCCGAGCGGTCTCCGTCGCCGGTCCTCGTCTCCCTGGCCCGCGCCGGCACCCCCGTCGGCGTCCTGATGCGGCGCTGGGCGCGGGCACGGCACGGCCTGGACCTGCCGCACTACGCCGTCTCCATCGTGCGCGGCCGCGGCATCGACGCCAACGCGCTGCGCTGGCTGGCCGCCCACCACGATCCGGCCGACATCGTCTTCGTCGACGGCTGGACCGGCAAGGGCGCGATCACGCGCGAGCTGCGCGAGGCCCTGGGCGAGTTCGAGGGCTTCAACCCCGAGATCGTGGTCCTCGCCGACCCCGGCTCGTGCGTGGAGACGTACGGGACGCGCGAGGACTTCCTGATCCCCTCCGCGTGTCTCAATTCCACCGTCTCGGGACTCGTCTCGCGTACGGTGCTGAGGTCCGACCTGGTCGGGCCCGCCGATTTCCACGGCGCGAAGTTCTACCGGGAGCTCGCCGGGGCCGACGTCTCCGTCGCGTTCGTCGACACGGTCGCCGCCCGCTTCGAGGAGGTGGCCGAGGCCGTGGACGCCGAGGTCAAGGAGCTCCTCGCCGCCGACCGCACGCCGACCTGGGTGGGCTGGGCGGCCGTGGAGCGGATCAGCGAGGAGTACGGCATCCACGACGTGAACCTCGTCAAGCCGGGCGTCGGCGAGACCACGCGCGTACTGCTGCGCCGGGTGCCGTGGAAGATCCTCGCGCAGCGCGGCGCGGGAGCCGACCTGGACCACGTACGCCTCCTCGCGGAGCAGCGCGGAGTGCCGGTGGAAGAGGTCGACGGGCTGCCCTACACCTGCGTGGGACTCATTCACCCCCGCTTCACGCGCGGCGCCACGGGCGCCGACGGAAAGGCTGTGTCCGCCAAGTGACCGTTCTCGTAGCCAGTGACCTCGACCGCACGCTCATCTACTCGACGGCCGCGCTCGGCCTGACCATGCCCGACCCGGTGGCCCCGCGGCTGCTGTGCGTCGAGGTCCACGAGAGCAAGCCGCTGTCGTTCATGACCGAGACGGCGGCGGGACTGCTGGCGGAACTGTCGGCGGACCCGGACGTCGTCTTCGTCCCGACCACCACCCGTACGCGCAAGCAGTACCAGCGGATCCGCTTCCCCGGACGGCAGGCGAAGTACGCGATCTGCGCCAACGGCGGCCAGCTGCTGGTCGACGGGGTCCCCGACCGGGACTGGCGGCGGCAGGTCGCGGCGCGCCTGGAGCGCGAGTGCGCCCCGCTGGAGGAGGTGCACGGGCACCTGCTGGCGACGGCGGACCCGCAGTGGCTGCGCAAGGCGCGGGTGGCGGAGGAGCTGTTCGCCTACCTCGTGGTGGAGCGGGAGCTGGTCCCCGCCGAGTGGATCAAGGCACTGGCGGAATGGGCGGAGGCGCGCGGCTGGACGGTCTCCCTCCAGGGCCGGAAGATCTACGCCGTCCCGCGCCCGCTGACCAAGAGCGCGGCGATGGGGGAGGTGGCCCGGCGTACCGGGGCCACGACCACGCTGGCCGCCGGGGACTCGCTCCTGGACGCGGACCTGCTGCTCGCGGCGGACGCGGGCTGGCGGCCGGGCCACGGCGAACTGGCCGACGCCGGGTGGACGGCGCCGCACGTGACGGCGCTGGGGCTGGCGGGCGTGCTGGCCGGTGAGGAAATCGTGCGCGCGTTCACCCGGGAAGCGGCGCGACTCGGCACACTGGACGCATGACCAAGGGCAACAGCACCAAGATCACGGACGAGCTCTACCGGTACGTGCTCGCGCACAACCCCCCGCTGGACGAGGTCCAGCGGGGCCTGGTGGCGACGACGTACGAAGTGTTCCCGGCCTCGGCCGGCATGCAGTCGGCGGAGGAGCAGGGGCCGTTGCTGGCCTTCCTGGTCCGGCTGACCGGCGCCCGGCACATCGTGGAGATCGGGACCTTCACCGGCTTCTCCTCCCTGTCGATGGCGCAGGCGCTCCCGGCGGACGGCCGGCTCATCGCGTGCGACGTCTCGGAGGAGTGGACGGCGTACGCGCGGGAGGCCTGGGCGAAGGCGGGCGTCGAGGACCGCATCGAACTGCGGATCGCGCCCGCGCTCCAGACGCTCCGCGCGATGCCGGCCGAGCCGCACATCGACATGGCGTACGTGGACGCCGACAAGGAGAGCCAGATCTCCTACTGGGAGGAGCTCGTGCCGAGGCTGGTGCCGGGCGGCCTGATCGTCACGGACAACACGCTGTTCCACGGCTCGGTGCTCGACGAGTCGGCCACGGGCTCGGCGGCGGGCGTCCGCGCCTACAACGAACACGTCGCGGCGGACGCCCGCATGGAGTCCGTGATGCTGGGCATCTCGGACGGCCTGACCTTGTCGCGCAAGCGGTAGGCAGGTGTTCTGTCTGCCGGCCAGCCGGCAGACAGGCACACTGACCGGCTGACCTAGCCGCAGCCGCCGCCTCCGCAGCAGCCTCCGCCGCCCATCGGGGCTGCGGGGGCCGCGCCGGCGCTGCTGCTGCCGCCGCCCACGGCGACGGCGGAGAGCAGCTTGACGGTGTCGGCGTGCCCGGCCGGGCAGTCGGCGGGCGCGGAGGACTCGGCCATGGGCCGGCTGACCTCGAAGGTGTCTTCGCAGGTCCGGCAGCGGTATTCGTAACGAGGCATGCGGACAGGCTACGCAGTGCGGGTCGCGATGCGGAATCCCCTTGCCGGGGTACCCACGGGGCGCAGGTCCTAGCCCGGCCGAACCGCCCGGTCGACGGACCTGGCCGTGGCACGCGTCCGCTCCTCCCGAGCCGCCTGCTCGGGGTGGCGGGCCCGCCAGTACGGGTTGTCGTGCGGCAGGGCGCTGCCCACCCGCCCGTACATCCCGAACCACATCAGCATCACGCCGACCACGAAGCTGAAGAGCACGTTCTGGATGCGGAAGGCCAGGAAGTTCAGCCCCGTATCGAGCAGTGCGAGGTTCACGAACCCGCTCGCGATGAACAGCAGGCCCACCACGATGTTGAGCGTCGAGGCGGTGCTGCCCCCGATCACCATCCCGAAGAACAGCAGCCCGCCGATGCAGATCGACAGGATGCTCAGCGCGCCGTTGGTGTTCAGGGCGAGCACGGTGTCTCCGCCGGTGTCGAAGAACCCGATCTGGTCGATGAGCCCCAGGATCCCGAAGACGACCAGCAGCAGCCCGGTCAGCCCGGCGCCGATCCGGTAGACCTGGCTGAGCTTGTGATCGACGGGCAGATGGTCGTCGAGCTTGGCATTGACGGGACGCATGACGCGTCGCAGCGGTCCGGGGGAGTCCGGAGGCTCGTGGGTCGGATAGGGCTCGTGCGCGATGTACGGCGCGTAGGACTCATGGGGCTCGTGGCACCCGTAGAGCGCGTGGGCCCCGTAGGGCTCGTGGGGTGCAGGCGGTGTCGGGGGTACGCGGCCTGCACGAGGCCTGTGGAAAGTGTGGGCAGCCATACCGCCCTCCTCTGCTCCGTTCCCGGAACCACCAGCATCCGCCGATGCGCACGCGGGGACAACCCCGGACGTTTCGGGCCGGCGTGTGGAGGGGCCCCGGGTGGGCGGCCGGGGCCTCAGCCGTGCCCGCGTTCGGTCCGGATGTCCGCCACGACCCGGTGCACGGCCGAGCGCACCGCCTCCATCTCCTGGAGGAAGGCCCAGTAGTCGGGATGGCGGTCCTCCAGACCGGCCAGCGCCCGGTCCACCCGGGCCACCGCCTCGTCCAGCGGGCGCGCGTGCCGCGCCTCGGGCACCGTGCGGCCCTCCATCACCAGGCGCTGCGCGTCCCGGATCGCGAACCGCGTCCGCTGCACCTCTCCTTGCGGATCCCGGGCCACCGCCTCCAGCCGCGTCAGCCGGTCCTGCGCCGCCGACACCGCCTCGTCGGTCGCGTCCAGCGCCGTGCGCACCGCTTCCACCAGCGCCGCCACATCGGCCCAGCGCTGCTCGTCGCGTGCCCGGCCGGCCTCCGCGAGCCGCTCCTCGGCCCGCGCCACATCCCGTACCGCCTGGTCGGGAACGTGCTGGAGGTCCTGCCAGCACGCCGCGCTGAAACGCCGGCGCAGCTCGCTGAGGACCGGATCCACCCGGTCCGCGCGGTTGCGCAGCGCCTGCGCCCGGGTCCGCAGGCTCACCAGCCGCCGGTCGATCTCCGCCGCCCGCTCCGGGAGCCGCGCCGCCTCGGCCCGTATCCCCTCGGCGTCGCGCAGGATCCGTTCGGCGCGCTGGACGGTCTCCTGCACACCGTGCTGCGCCGCGCCCTGGTTCAGCTTGGTCAGCTCCGGAGCCAGCGCGGCGAGCCGGGCGGCCAGGTCGTCCGCGCGCATCCCCTTGCCGCGCACCTCGTCCAGCGCGCTGCTCGCCGCGAGCAGCGCGGCCTTCGCCCGCTCGCGGGCGGGCGCCACCCGGGCCAGCTGCGTCTCGGCCTTGTCCAGCAGCGGCCGCAGCCCCTGCTCGAAACGGTCGAGCTCGGCCTTGACCCGTACCAGCTCGTCCTTGGCCCGCGTCAGCTCCTCGCGGGCCCGCGTCGCCGCGGACGCCTCGAGCTCCGGCCGGTCCAAGTCATGGGCGTCGACGGCCTCGATGTACACGTGGCTGACCTGGTCGATCCGCTGACCGAGCGCGCGGAACCCCTCGCCGGCCCGCCGCGCTTCCGGCGAACCGTCCGCGGCCGCGATCGTCTCGATCGAGATCTGCAGATCCCGCTGCGCGGTGTCGAGTTCGTAGAACGCCGCCGCGGCGGCGTCCTTGGCCGCCTGCGCGTCCGCCCGCCGACTCTCGTCCCGCCCGCCGCCGAACCACCGCCGGGGTGCCGTCGTCACAGTCGCTTCTCCCGTACCCCGTCCGCAATGCCCCTGCCCAGGCCCATTCTCCCTCACGGCAACGGGTTTGCGTGGGGGGTACGCCGTCCATGTAGGCTGTCGTTCTGCCTTCGGGCAGCGGGCAGGGCTTGTCCGGGCACCGGTCGTGGACCGGGTTCGAAGCCCCGGGGTGAGAGCCCTTGGGGATCAGTCACGTAGGCTGTCCACCCAGAGGGTGGCGCCGGGACCAAGCGTCCAGGGGTGCGTAGCTCAGGGGTAGAGCGCTGCTCTTACAAAGCAGATGTCGGCGGTTCGAAACCGTCCGCGCCCACCAGCACGAAGGCCCCCCGCCGATCATGGCGGGGGGCCTTTGACGGCTACAAGTGACGGCAGGTCCTTGGTCCGGGTGCTGACGTGCGGCACCCCAACGAGAGTCCCAATGCCTGTCGGCTAAGCCGGACCGCCGTTTGGTGACGGCACCTTCCTTGCCGTGGCCGCTGGCTCAACTGATGCGGCGGTCTGGATTGACCTCAGTACCCGGTCGGGGAGCTCGGGTAGCTGGGTGGCGCCGAGCTTTAGGACGAGGGCGGCCTGGAGGAGCGCTCGCAGCCCGGGGTCTGGGACTTCCTGGACAAGCCGCAGCGATGCTTCCAGCTCCCTTTCGCGCTGCATATCTGAACGCAAAGACTCAGTCTGCTTCTGCATCTGATCCATGGCGGCATCGGCGCGTCGGTGTCCGAGATGCCCGATGACCGTGGCGACGGCGCCTGCAACGCTAGTCACGATTGACGCGTTTATAGATCGCCGGAGGTCTCAGCGTTCCAGACGGCGAGAGCTGCACCGCCGACAATCACGGCGACTCCAAGACCTGAGCAGACCAAGCTGAGTGCTGTCGTGCGTCTTGCCTGAGTCAAGCCCCAGGCGCATTACTCGATGAGTAGCTCGGCGAACTTGTCGTCGTCGATTCGTTGGACGCCAGCGAGCGGTGCTGGCTCTTGAGTCGTTGTCGCAGGCCCATCCGCATCTGTCTCTGGGCTTCTGGACGAGGACGAGTCGGGCCGTCGGAGCCGGTAGTGACCACGAACCAACCGCGGGGAATCCTGCGTGTTGAGAAGCGTCCTCAGGCGGTCGCTCTCCGAGTTCGAATCGCGCCGCAAGACGCTTACCAACACGCCTGTTGCTGCGGCGACCAGCCCGATTAGTGCGCTGACAGCTCCGAGAAGCTCGGGAAACGAGATGCTCAAGGTGACTCCCCCCCCCCACTCGTAGGTAGATCCTGTGGGAGCCCCCTCCGTCTCAGAGCTGATTTCGAACCAGCATCGTCTTGCGGCACTTAGTCCGTCGGCCGCCGCCGACGCAGCATCCGGTCCATGTGCCCAATCGCTTCCCGCCGGGTCTCCTCAGTCACGTGCGTGTAGATGTTCATCGTGACGGCGATCTGTGAGTGCCCGAGGATCTCCATGACCACCCGCGCGGGCACCCCGGCCGCGAAGAGCAGTGTGGCGCATCCGTGCCGGGCGTCGTGTAGTCGGATCCGGGGGAGGGCCGCCCCCTCCCCGACGCGCTCGAAGGACCGGCTGATGTTCCGTGGCTCGATCGGCCGGCCCGACCGCGTGGTGAACACGTAGTCGCTCTCCTGCCAGGTCTCGCCTGCGGTCTCCCGTTGGGCGGACTGGCGCAGACGCTGCCACCGGAGCGGCGCCACGGTCATGAGCGGGATCGGGATGACCCGGATCCGACGGTTCTTCGTGGAGTCCGCGTACAGCTCCTTCTGCACGCGCTGGATCTGGTTCCGCACGGTGAGGGTCCGGCGCTCTAGGTCGATATCTTGCCAGCGCAGTCCCAGGACCTCCCCGCGCCGCAGCCCCATCGTCACGGCCACGACAAAGGCCGCGTATAGGGGGGCCTGCCGTGCGGCCTCCAGGAAGGTGACCGTCTGGTCGAGGTTCCACGGCTTGAGCTCGTGCCGGCTGCACCCGAGGAGCCGGCACGAGCTGGACGACGTTCCTGCTGATGAGTTCCTCCCGGCAGGCTGCGGAGATGGCACTACGCAGCACGCGGTGCGACTCCTTGCACCGAAGCTCTCGCACGGTCGCCATCAGCCGGGTTTCGCCGCCCGACGGGGCCGACCAGCGGTCGCGCTCAAGCTCCTCAAGAGAGCGGTCACGGTTCACGAATCGAGTCACCGACCGATCGTCCCATGTCAGATCTCAAACGCGGTCTCAGAGTCTGTAGGTCAAGGACCCTCACCTGCACAAATGCCTTAACTCACCGCCATTGTGGCTAAGGGCTGCCCTCTTCGACCGCCCAGCCTCCGCGCGAGTACCAGCTCTCCAGGATACCGGTGACCAGACCCTTGGAGAGGCCGATACGCGGTTGCGTAAGCCAATCCCAGCCAACCAGAAAAGCCAGGTATGCCCTCGCGTGAGCGATCGGCAGTCTCCTTAAATTTGATTTATCCGGTATGTACTCCTCTAGTCGTCGAAGGTTTTCAGGCAATACATTCGACCGCCCCAAGTTCTCTTGTTAGCGTGCCGCATGTAGATCAGCATCCGATTGGGGGGATGAAAGTGAAACGTGCGGCCTCGGTCACGATAGGGCTCGTTATGGTTTTTGGGGTGATGGGATCGCCATCTTCATCGGCGGTCGAATCGAAGTCGAGCTCCACAATCTGGTCTCGTAGCGATGAAGCTCCTGCTCTTTCCGCAGTCGGGTCCATATACTGGGACACTGCATTGCAGGGAGGTCTCCTGCCTTCGTCGGACAGTCCGTCTGCTCCGATCCAGCCGACACCGGAGAATCAGAAGAAGGCCATCCAGAAAGGTGGAGACAGCTACAAGACAACCCTCGGGGAGGCGAATAACACCTCCCTTGTTAAGAGTGATGGCGTCGTCGACTTCGCGACATGCGACGCAGACCTTGCGGGGCACCAAGCCAACGGGCATGTGCTAAACCACTTCAGTTTCTGCCGGTGGGGCTACAACACAGCCACCAAACTGGACGGGCAAGGACGCATCGAAGGCCAGGTCCGGTTCAGAGAAACGGAAGTCGGCGACGGCTCGAAGACGGCTAGAACTGGGCGGGTGTACGTAAAGGTCACGGAGGTCACTTCCACCGGAATATTTGCTGCCGGCACTGGGGCCACCATGCGAATGGCCGTCAGCGCCTCAGGCTACCCGGGATCGTGCTCCGCTTCCTTTGGCACCACGTCGGTGTACCAGGAGCCAGTAGCCACCTGGAACGACACCTTCGTCTTCTACGAGGTCACGAGCCCCAGCACCTCCGGTGACCAGACTCGGATCGACAAGGTGGCCTCTTGCTCCTTCCACAGTGGTTACAAGGTGGACTCCGCCAAAGGCGCAACCGACTACAGCTCGGGGCCGGCGGGTGGCATGCGTATGGATTCCGCCGCCTATCTGGCCCCTTACGGGACCGAGGGAACGATATTTAACTACGCCCTCCCATCCCTGCTCTACGACTACAACAACAAAGAACTTGGTCGCGTTGCAGAGCACATTTTCTACACCTTCAGAAATCCGGATGGTACCGATCCCTGGATCAGCACTCCAAAGATAATACCGGGTGAATATATCGTGGGCAAGATGCTGCATCGAAACTACCCTAAATTCAATGCGGCCTCTGACGAGATCTCAAAGAATAATCTCTCGGCGAAGAACACGGCATGCGCAAGCGTCGTAAAGGGAAATTCCACATACGAATGCGATGAGTTCCCGTTTGCATCAACCAAGGAAGGGGCGGGCTTGGGTGATCGAAACTTCTCTGTGCGCTACCTTCCACAGCCGGACAACTCCAAGGCGGGAGGTGCACTCTCCAAGTGGTACGGAGAGGATCGCATCCTCGACGGAGATGAGTACTGGGTTCAGGTGGACAATCATCTGAAGCTGGTTCCAGGCGCCGCCACCTCCCAGCACTCCGGCCTTGTCCTGGATGCCGTCAGTAACCGAAATGGGGCCGCACTCCAGGTCTGGGCCCCCTGGGGCGGGGCAAATCAGAAATTCTACGTCAATGACGATGGGGAAGTTCGGGTCTACGGCAACTGCATAGACGCCGACAGTGGCGCGCAAGGGACTCTCCTGACGGCAAAAGCTTGCAATGGAGGACCGAGCCAGAAATGGGGCCCCCACCTCACCTATAAAGGGGCCATTGTGCACACCCAAAGTGGCCTTTGCATGGACGTGAAGGATTGGGGAACCCAGAACGGTACACTCGTCATGCTGTACACCTGCACTGGTAACCCGAATCAGCTGTGGTCAAATTCGTGACCCGCATGTAGATGCTCCCGGATCCCGATCCGCTGAGGGGTCCGGGAGCATCTATCTGGACCGGATTGGAGAGTGGCTGGAGCAGTGCCTTCAGCGCTGACGGATTATTCCTTAACGCGGAACTGGACTACATACTCTTCTAGTCCCTCAATGGGGAACACGGCGCCTAGGAGCTCGGAGTACCGCTGGACGGCCGTTTCACCCCCCCTGCGCCATACCCGCAGCGTGTACACCCGATTCGGTTCGAGCGGGAAGGGCATCACAGGGCCATCTATGTTGAAAATGTATGCCTTTCCAGTGCTGCTCTGGTAGGACCACTCGCCAAGGAGCTTAAATCCAGGTACCTCTACGGCAGTGAACTCCCGGAGAATTTCGACCGTGACCAAAGCGTCATGTGTACCTACAAGGCTCATCACGCGCAACGTGCTCAGTCCAACCCGGACGGGCTCACTATCCATGGACAGATCGACCCAATAGGGGCGATCCAGCTCTTCTGGCGACCTATCCTCATCAACGCCGAATATAGATCTGTCAATCGCTACAGTTGTCGACTCGCGGAACACCGCATCATTTGACATGCAGGAATTATAAAGCCTCGAGAGCGTTGTTGGCGTTGCATGCGATCATAGGCTTGCTCGGCCCGTAATGATCTACTATTCTTCCGTGCGAATGATCTCTGCGTTCAGGTTGGCCCGGGACTGGAATAGGCGCCACGGGCGTGCCTCGAGGGTTCCCCGCAGACAGCTCGAGCTGTAGCCGATGCTCGACGCGGACTGCCTCTGCCCAGGTGGGCTTGCCTGACCTCGGCGGGGCATACGATGCTGTGCTTTCGCTGACCCCATTCATCGTTCACGGCCTATCTGTGGGCGTCTATTGATCAGAAACTCAAAGGGTTCTCGTCCAGGACGTAGCGGACGTGTGGGCCGCCGAAGTAGCCGCGGACGATGTGTGGTTGACGCTGGCGTCTGTGGAAGAACCTGCGGGTTTCGGCGGCGAGTTCGGCCTGGTTCCTGGCCCGGTGGGTGTGGGGCAGGCTGCGTTTGAGGTCGGCGTTGACCAGCTCGTCGGGGTTCAGCTCGGGTGAGTACGAGGGCAGGAAGTGCAGCTCGATCTCGTCCGTGTGGCCGGCGAGCCAGGCCTGGACGGTCTTCGAGCGGTGGGCCGAGTGCCGGTCGACGATCAGGTGGACCTTCCGGTCGAAGTGCCCGACGATCCGGGTGAGGAAGCGGCACATGACCTTCGCGTCGAACGACTCGGTGAAGACCATGAAGTGCATCCGGCCGCGGGTGCTGATCGCGGACATCGCGTTCACGGAGAACCGGTTCCCGGTGCGGCGGACGATGGGAGTCGCGCCTTTGGCACCCCAGGTGCGGCCGGTGACCTGGTCCGAGCGGACCCCGACCTGGTCGCCGAAGAGAACCTCGGCGTTCTCCGCCTTCGCCTTCGCCCGGATCGCCGGCCAGGTCTCCTCGTGCCAGACGCGGACTGCTTCCGCGTTCTGCTCGACCGCCCGCTTGTCCGGACGCTGGAAGGTCAGCCCCCAACGCTTGAGGTACTTGCCCACCCCGGGCTCGGTGAAGCGGACCCGGTACAGCTTGAAGATCAGCTCACCTATCTGCCCCCGTGTCCACAGCTGACCCGAAAGCCCCAGGTCGGAGGGGATGTGATCGAGGACGGCCTGCCGGACGGCAGCCTGCTCGGCCTCCCCGAGCACCTGGTGCACCCCGACCGGCTTGCCGCGCGGCTGCATGACCAGAGCTTCCCGGCCGCCGGCCTGCCACTTCGCCCACCAGATGTCGACCGCCTTCAGCGACACCCCGAACACCGCCGCCACGTCCTCACGGTCCCGCCCCGCCACCAACGCGGCCACCGCCCGCAGCCGCAGGGCCTCCTGCGCCGACGGCGACAGATGCCGCGCGTCCCCCACCAGATCGCTCACACCCCTCCAACGACCCAGAACCCAAACCGTTTCTGATCAATAGGACTCGCGGGTCCGCTTCCGGATTCTTGACCTGCTGAAACACGGGGTCTGCAGAGCCGTGTGCGGTGTTGTCGGTCGCGCCTTGCTTGCTGCGCCTGACGGCAGCCGCTGACGGCAACGTGGACGTACATCTACGGGTCCGCGCTGACTGACCGAGCCCTCCGCCGTAGCGGGATCTGGCTCGGTGCCTGGCCCCGTGCATGGTTGGGCGAACTTACAAAGCAGATGTCGGCGGTTCGAAACCGTCCGCGCCCACCAGCACGAAGGCCCCCCGCCGATCATGGCGGGGGGCCTTTTGCATCCCGTTGTGACGGCGAATTGCGCGTGCCCGAGGGCCTCCCTCACGATCCGGGGCGGAACGTCAGTAACGGGCTGGAGGACGGTTCCCTCGGCCTGGTCCTGGAGCGGTGCGACGCGGAGTGAGGGCGGCAGGCGGTCGTAGTGCAGTGGGGGGTGGAGCTGACCACGGCTGACATCGACGGCTGACGTCAACGATGGCGGATGCCGGCCCGGGCCGTGCCAGCGATCGGCGGGGCCGTGTGCCGGGTGTGCTGCCGTCCGCGTCTTTTGCGCCTGTCGCCCGGGCGTCCTCGGCGAGATCATCACCTCGCCCGGTCCGACCGGAGCCGGAAACAGGTGGGGGCCAGATGACTCAGCCGCGGTGTGGGGCGCAGACGGTCAAGGGGCGGCCGTGTACCAAGCCCGCGATCACGAACAGTTCCCGGTGCCAGTTGCACCAGGGAGGGTGGTCGGGCTACGCAGTGGCGCAGCGGAAGAAGAAGGAAGCCGAAGCGAGGATGCGGAAGCTCCGGAAGAAGTGAGCGGGTGCGCGGGCCGCCTCCGCTCCTGCCGCTGACCGGCCTTTTCCGTGGAGGAACCTACCAAGGGGGTCGGCGGCGGGTCCTGGAGGCGGGTTGAGCGGGATAGTGGAGGCATGTGCCGATCCATTAAGACGCTGCGTCCGCCCGCCATTCCGGAGAAGGCGACCGAGGAGGAGATCCGGGCCGCCGCCCTGCAGTACGTGCGGAAGGTGTCCGGGTTCAGGGCGCCCGCCGCGCACAACGAGGAGGTGTTCGCGGCCGCCGTGGACGCGATCGCCGAGGCCACGCGCGACCTGCTGGGCGGGCTCCAGGTCAGGGGCGCGGCCGTGGCCGGGTAGCCGGCCCGGGATCCGGCACCCTCAGACCGCCGTGACACGGAGTCTTTCTCCAGGGGACCACCGCGGCCGGGCGGGCCGGAGCGCCTCCGGCTGGGAGCAGCACCGCGTCGGTCATCGAGCCGAGCCGAGCCGCGCCGCGGCGGGAGCGGGCGCTGGTTGATGGCGGGCCCCTGTGGGGGCCGCGGTGGGTGGACACAGCCTTGCGGGGACGGGCTCCGGGCGGGAGTGGGGAAGGTCCCGAGTGGCGCGGGACCTTCGCCGCCCCCGCCGTCGATTCCGGCGGTGTGACGGGCCCCGGGCGCGCCGGGTCGGTGCTCGTGCGGGGCCGGTCGGATGCTTCCGGGGCTTCTCGAAGCTTCCGGACGTATCCGGGTTCTTGGCTGCCGCGACGTCCGGGACCGGCCTTCGGACGGCTAGGAGGCGCGTCCCGTGCGGCGGCGCATGAACCAGGCGCCGGCGCCCAGCGCGGTCGCGACGAGCGCGCCGCCGGCGGCGATCTGGCCGGGGCTCATGCTGTCGACGCTGCCGCCGAGCCCGCCGCGGGCGGCGCCCGGGGTGATGTTGAGCGCGACGGTGACGCGTTCGCCGCCGGGGCCGCCGCACTCGAAGGTGACGGGATGGGAACCGGCGCTGATGTTGCCGAAGGTGGTGGCGGCGCCGAAGAGGTTCGTGGCCTCCGCGTTGCCCGGGGTCAGCCATACGTCGCCGAAGGCGCGCGAGGAGGCCTTGCCCGTCTTGGTGCCGCAGCCGGTGATGTTGAGGCTGACCCGGCCGCCGGGGGCGACGTTGGTCGGAGAGACGTTGCCGGAGGGGCCGGCGTGGGCCACGGTCGCGGGAACGGCGGCTGAGAGGGCGATCGCCGCGGCGGCGACGGCGAGTGCGCGGGGGAGGGCGCGGTGTGAGCGGGGGTGGCGGGGTGTGGTGGGCATGGAGAGGACTCCTCGGGCTCCGTGACGGTGCGTCGCGGCGCGGCTTCGGATGCGCACCGTGTCTTGGACGCTAGGAGCCCGGCGCCGACGCGGCGATCCCTGCCGGGTGAACGGGTGAGCCACTGCTCCGCCCGGGGGAGGCCGGACAGCCCCACGGGCCGCGCGGCGTCCGGTCGGACGTCCGGGGCGGACGGGCCGGGGCGGAGCCTGGACCTGGCCGCCGGAGGCGGCGCTCGGTCTGGTGCTGCCCAGTCTGGCGCGGGCTGGTCTGGCGCGCCCCGCTCAGGCGCGCCCCGCTCTGGCGCCCGCTCTGGCACGCCCCGCTCAGGCGCGATGCGAGTAGGAGCCCGGAGCCGCCGGTCGGGTTTGGCGGGCGGCGGAGGGGGTGGGTCAGGCGGCTTGGGCGGGGGGTGCGTTGGTGGGGCGGCGGACGACGAAGGCGGCCAGGGCTCCGGCGGCGAAGAGGGCGATCAGGGAGACGGACGTACCGAGCCAGGTGGCGCCGAGCCACTGGGTGCCGAAGTAGCCGAGGGACACGCTGTACCCGGCCCAGGCCACGGCCGCCAGGACCGACCAGGGCAGGAACTCCATGACCTTGCGGTGGGTCTTCCCCGCCCCGAGGGAGACCACCGAGCGGCCGGCCGGGGCGAAGCGGGCGATCACCACCAGGGCTCCGCCGCCGCGGGCGAGGGCGGTGCCGAGGCGTTCGTGGGCGCGGGTGAGCCGCCGGGAGCGGGCGATGGCCCGGTCGAGCCGGTCCCCGCCGCGCCGGGCCAGCCGGTACGCGGCCATGTCGCCGAGCACCGAGGCGGTCACGGCCGTCACCAGCAACGCCAGGATGTCCGGCACCTGCTCGTGCACGGCCACCGGACCGGCCGCCCCGGCGGCCGCCGCGGCCGCTGCCGCGGTGATCACCAGGATCCCGCTGGGCAGCACCGGCAGGAAGACGTCGAGCAGGATGGACAGCGCCACGAGGGCGTAGATCCATGGGCTCGACGTGAAAGAGCCCAGCGTCTCAAGCAAAACGGGACTCCCCGGTCCAGTTGACGTGCTTCGGCGTGAAGCGCCGCTTCGTTCGCGGGGGAGCGGCAGGGGCGGCTGACAGCGGAACAGCGTACGCCGGGCGTCCGCAGACCGAACGCTCGGGGGGTGAACGGGTGCCGCGCTGCGCCCCCCCGTGGTGCCCGCCCCGCCCCGGCCGCCCGCCCCGACCGGCCCCGGCCGCCCGCCCTGTCCGGCCTCGCGCCCCGGCCGTGCGCGCGCCCCGGCGCCCGCCCCGTCCGGCCCCCGCCCTTACCGCGGGGCCGTGAGGTCCCGGTCCAGGACCGTCACCAGGCGGGGGCCCTTGCGGGCCTGGTCGAGGCGGAGCCGTGCAGAACGGCCCGACAGGGCGAGCGTCATGAGCTGGTTGCCGAACCACGGCCCGTCCGTACGCCGCCAGCTCAACGGGGGCCGGCCCGTCCGGCCGTGCCGGGAGAAGCCGCGGCCCAGCCACCGGCCCACCCGGGACCAGCCCAGCCGGAAGCCCCATTTCACCGCCGTGTGGATGGAGTTGTGCACCGGCGAGCACGTCAGCTGGAACACCCGCGCCGTGCTGGGTATGCGGGGCTCGGCCACGTACGCGTGGTGCACGTCGCCCGAGAGCACGCACACCGTCGCCGGTGCCCGCGGACCCGTGCCCACTTCCTCTATGAGGTCGCTGAGGGCCGCGAACGAGGCCGGGAACGCGGCCCAGTGCTCCAAGTCGCTGCGCCGCCGCAGGTCCTCACCGATCCTGGCCCACCGGGGGCCGCGTTCTCCGCGGCACAGGGCGGCGTTCCACACTTCCGCGTCGTGGACGAGCGGAGGCATCAGCCAGGGCAGCGACGACCCTATGAGGAGGTGGTCGTAACCGCCGTGTCCGGCCAGGGCGTTGTCGCGGAGCCACTGCTGCTCCGTCGGGTCGAGCATCGCCCGTCCGTCCTCGGCGAGCACCCGGGCGGCCCGGGTGTCCACCATCAGCAGCCGGGACCGGCCGAAGTCGCGGCGGTAGCTCCAGCGGACGGTGGCCGGGTCGGCGTCCGCCGATGCGGCGAACGCCCGGAGCGCGTCGGTGCCGTCGGGGGTGTCGCGGACCGCTTCGTACAGCGGGTCGGCGGCGAGTTCGGCGGGGGAGAGGTTGCCGAGGTGCTGGTACACCCAGTACGACATCAGTCCGCTGAGCACCCGCTCCTGCCACCACGGGGTCGCGCGCATCTCCGCCAGCCACGCGGCGCTGGTGTTCCAGTCGTCGATGACGTCGTGGTCGTCGAATATGTGCAGGCTGGGGACGGTGGAGAGGAGCCAGCGGATCTCCGGGTCGAGCCAGGACTCGTCGTAGAGCCGGGTGTACTCCTCGAAGTCGGCGACCTGGGCGCCGGGGGCCTCGCGCAGGTCCCGGCGGGCCGCGAGCCACTGGCGGGTGGGCCGCGACAGCTGGTCCGCGTACACCTGGTCCCCGAGGAGGAGCAGGACGTCGGGCCGCTCGTGCGCGTCCCCGCCGGCGGCCAGCCGCGCGGCGAGGGTGTCGAGGGCGTCGGGGCCGTGCGGTCCGCGCCGGTCGGCGGGCGGCGCGGCCTGTCGGCAGGAGCCGAAGGTGACGCGGAGAGGAGGGGCGGGTCCGGACCGTGCGGTGGAGGGCGTGGTGATGGTGCTCGCGGGGAACGGGCTGTCGGCGAGGGGCCACACGCGGACGTCGTCGAGCAGCACCTCGTACGCCGTGGTGGAGGCGGGCGTCAGGCCGGTAACGGGGATCAGGGCGTAGTGATGGCCGGCGACCTGGAAGGTACGGACGCTGCCGCCGGAGCCGTCGGCACAGCGCACTTCGGCGGTGCAGGGGCGGTCCGCCTCGACCCAGACCGTCGCGCAGTCGCCCCTGTCCCAGTCGACATAGCGCAGCAGTGGTCCCAGACGCATCGTGGCCATGCAACTCCCCCTCCTGCGATGTGCGTTGGCCGGTGATCGCCGGCCCGCGGCCGTGACCTCCGGCCGTGCGTTCCGGCCGTGACCTCCGGCCCTGCGATCACGGTACGACGAGGAGGGGGCGCTCCACCTCCCCCTGGCGGGGGAAAGATCTTTGGCCAGGGGTGGAGGCGGAGGTGGAGGCGGAGGTGGAGGTGGAGGTGGAGGTGGAGCGGGCGTACGGGCGGGGCGGGGCCTGGAGGGGGGAGGGCCGAGCGGGCGTCGGTGGGCGCCCCGCCGGGCGCCCACCGGTTGCTCGTCAGGTGTCGGCCACCGCGACAGTCCCGGCGGGCGCCCCCGGCTCCCGGCAGGTCCCGGCGGGCGCCCCGGTCCCCGCAGGTCCCGGCGGGCGCCCCCGGTCTCAGCAGCCGTTGAGGATGTTGACCAGGGCCGTCTTCTCCGTCGAGTCCATGCTCAGGCCCCAGTACTGCTTCACGTTGACCCACATCCGCGCGTACGTACAGCGGTAGGCCGTGCGCGAGGGGAGCCACTTGCCGGGGTCGAGGTCGCCCTTGGCCTGGTTGACGTTGTCCGTGACCGCTATGAGCTGCGGGCGGGTGAGGTCGTTGGCGAACTGCTGGCGCTTGGCGGTGGTCCAGGAATTGGCCCCGGAGCGCCAGGCTTCGGCCAGCGGGACGACGTGGTCGATGTCGAGGTCGGAGGCGGCGGTCCAGGTGGCGCCGTCGTACTCGGAGTACCAACTGCCGCTCACGGCCGCGCAGGCGGAGTCCTGGACGACGTTCGAGCCGTCGCGCTTGAGGACGGTCTCGCGGGTGTTGCAGGCCCCGGAGACGGTGCTCCAGTGGGGGAAGAGGTCCCGGCTGTATCCGCTGGTGGTGCCCTCGGTCTTCGGGGTCACCGTGGCGAGGTACGAGCGGGCGGCCGCGGCGCTGATGGGGGCGGGAGGGGCGGCGGAGGCGGTGGGGGCGGCGAGGAGGGTCGTGAGGGAGACGGCCGCGACTGCTGAGGCGAGCATGCCAAGTCGACGCGCGTAGACAGAGGGCGTGAACAGCATGAGGGGCTCCTGGGTGGGGTCGGACAGGGGCGGTAACGCCGTGGCGTCGCCATGGTGGCCGCGCCGGGTTGCGTGAGGGTGGGCGTCAGGTGACAGTGTGGCGACATGGGCATGTCATGGCGAGATCCGTAACGTAACCGGAATCAGCGGAAGTTGAGAGTCCGGACGAGGCGGGCGGGTCGCGGGGGCCGGTTTGGCACCACCTGGGGCCCAAAGTCCCCCTCCGGGAGCGCGCCGGCGTTGCTTACCCTGGGCGAGCAGAAGGGGGGAGAAGGGGGAGTAGCTCTTTGCCGGACCGTCGCCATACTGCTGGGTCACACCAGCCGGCGCCCGGAGGCAGACCGCGGGCACGTGTGCGCGGGGTCGGCCAGCGAGACCTTCGGCCGCAGTGTCCTGCGCGTATGTTCGCGTACGCATTCCAGGGGCGCCGCCGAGCCGAAGCGACCCCTGATCCCCATCCGGACCTGGTCTCTCGGTGTCGACGGCGTCCTGCCGACCGATAGAGGTTCGGCTCCGTGTTCAGCTTCACCGTGATGGCGGCGCTGGGCGTGTTCACGCTGTACGAGGCCCTCGGCTGACGGCGAGGTGGCGGGCCGGCCGTGGGGCGGCCCGCCGCCCGATGTCAGTGGGGTCTGGGACGCTGCGGGCATGGAGCTGACGATGCAACTGACCATCGACTGCGCGGACCCGGCGCTGATGGTGGCCTTCTGGAGCCGGGCGCTGGGCTACGAGCCGGAGCTGCCGCCCGGCGGGCACCCCACCTGGCGGGCGTACTGGCAGGACATGGGGGTGGCCGAGGAGGAACTGCCCGAAGGCGCGGGCGAGAGCCCCGAGTCGATCGTCGACCCGCAGGGTCGGTGGCCGCGGGTGTGGTTCCAGCAGGTTCCGGAGGCCAAGGCCGGGAAGAACCGGGTGCACCTGGACCTGAAGGTCGGTGGCGGCCGCGACGTCCCGATCGAGGTCCGGACCCGGCGGATCGACGAGAAGGTGGGTCTCCTGACGGCCGCGGGTGCGACCGTGTCGCGGGTCCTGGACGAGCCGGAGGGCTTCTACGCCGTCGTGCTGCAGGACCCCGAAGGCAACGAGTTCTGCGTCGCCTGAGGGGCCGCACCGTCTTGCCCGAGGGGCTGGAGTGTCGTCTGCGGGTCCGGGTCGTACCGCCTGCGGGGTCGCACCGCCCGAGGGGGTCCGCACCGCCTGAGGGGTCGCACCGCTGGAGGGGCTCACCGTCTGGTCCCCACCGCCCGGGCCGGGTCGGCCCCGGGGGCCGCGTCCGGACCCCGGCCGGCCCGGATTCGGGTCAGGCCGCTTCCGGCCGGAGGGTGAGGGTGATGGAGCCGTCGGGGGAGGCGGTGACGTCGATCTCCGTCAGGTCGAGCACGTGGGCGGTCGGGGCGTGGGCGGCGGCGCGGGGGCCGACGCCGATCACGCGCATGCCCGCGGCCTGGCCGGCGGCGATTCCGGCGGCCGAATCCTCGAAGACGATGCAGTCGGCCGGGTCGACGCCGAGGGCGGCGGCGCCCTTCAGGAAGCCCTCGGGGTGGGGCTTGCTGGCCCGCACGGACTCGGCGGTGACCCGGACCTCGGGCATCGGCAGCGCCGCGGCGGTCATCCGGGCCGCGGCCAGGGCCGCGTCGGCGGAGGTGACCAGGGCGTGCGGGAGCGTGGCCAGGGAGGCCATGAACGCGGGAGCGCCGCCGATCGGGACCACGCCGTCGGTGTCGGCGGTCTCGCGGGCGAGCATCACCGCGTTCTCGGCGAGGTTCTCCGCCATCGGGCGGTCCGGCAGGAGGATCGCCATGGTGGCGTAGCCCTGGCGGCCGTGGACCACCTTGAGGGCCTCGTGCGGGTCCAGGCCGTGGGTGACGGCCCAGTCGCTCCAGCAGCGCTCGACCACCGCGTCGGAATTGACCAGAGTGCCGTCCATGTCCAGGAGGAGGGCCTTGGCGGTCAGGACGGCGGGGGCGGTGGTGCTGGCCGGCATCGGTGGGGCTCCAGACGGGGCGGGAAAAGAGAACAAGTGGTTCCGTCCACCGGTCAGGGATAGAGGACGGAACCACTTTGTTCCTGAACCATACAAAATCGAGAGGGGTCCGCGCCACCGGAGGGAGTGTGTTCTATCCCTCGCCCCCGAGGGGCTACCCCTCCAGGGCGCGACGGGTCTCCGGGCCGTAGACGCCCCAGTCGTCTCCCTCGATCTCGTTCTGCCACTGGAACGTGGACACCGCGTTCTCCGTGCGGGAGCCGTACTTTCCGTCGATCTTCCCCGAGTACACGCCCTGCGCCGCGAGCTGGCGCTGGAGGCTCTCCACCTCCGGGCCGGAGTCCCCGTACCGCAGGACGGGGGCCTGGGGTGCCGGCGGGGGGCTGGACGGGCGGCTGGGGGTGGGGGAGGGGGCGGCCGCGGGCGCCGACGAGCGGCTCGGGGTGGCCGAGGGGGTCGCGGACGGGGAAGCCGAGCGGGACGGGCTCGCCGAGCGGGATGCGGAGGGGCTCGGCTCGGCGCTCGCCGAGGACTGCGACGGAGCCGCCTGGGTCACGCCGATGGCCGGGTCGGAGGGCTTGGCGTCGAGCAAGGTCACCTCGGGGTCGTCGGATCCCGAGGAGGCCGTCAGGGCCAGTGCGACCGCGCCGGCGACGATCACCGCGGAAGCGGCCACCAGGAGCGGGCGCGTGCGGCGCCGCGGGGGCGCCGCGTACGCCGGGACGGGCCGCAGCTGCATCGTTTCGTCGGCTGCGGGCGGGGCTGCGGGCGGGGCCGCGTACGGGGCCGTGGGCGCGGGCCAGGGCACCTCCGGCGTCCCATACGCCGGGGTGTGGGCCTGCGCCGGCAGGTCGGCCGTCTGACCCGGGTCGGGCAGTGAGACGTACGGGCGCACGCGCAAGGAATCGCATCGGCAGGCGTCGCCGACGGCGTCGCAATTCGGACAGTGTTCAGCGTTCACTGGTACCTCTCCCTGGCCACTGCCTGCGATTATGCAGACCCGCGGGCCCGCCCCCAACCCGCCCGACAGGCCATAACAGGACACACCGCTCAGGATGGAGGAGTCGATCTGGCCTGAGGAGGAGCCGATGGTTCAGGACGTGACCACGGAGCCCGGCCCGAAGAAGTCCGGCCCGGGTGCCGAGCACACCTCGCGCGAGGTGCTCGTTTCGATCGGCGCGCTGCTGCTGGGGCTGCTGATCGCCGCGCTCGACCAGACGATCGTGTCGACGGCGCTCCCGACGATCGTCAGCGATCTCGGCGGCATGGCGCACCTGTCGTGGGTCGTCACCGCCTACATGCTCGCGTCGACGGCCGCGACGCCGTTGTGGGGCAAGCTCGGCGACCAGTACGGGCGCAAGAAGCTCTTCCAGTACGCCATCGTGCTGTTCCTGATCGGATCGGCCCTGTGCGGACTGGCACAGGACATGCCACAGCTCATCGGCTTCCGCGCGCTGCAGGGCCTGGGCGGCGGCGGGCTGATCGTGCTGTCGATGGCGATCGTCGGAGACATCGTCCCGCCGCGCGAACGGGGCAAGTACCAGGGCCTCTTCGGTGCCGTATTCGGAGCGACCAGCGTGCTGGGACCCCTGCTGGGCGGGCTGTTCGTGGACCACCTGTCCTGGCGCTGGGTCTTCTACATCAACCTCCCCATCGGTCTCGTCGCACTCGTCGTCATCGCGGCCAGCCTGCGCATCCCCGCGCGCTCCGCGAAGCACACCATCGACTACCTCGGCACCTTCCTCATCGCCTCGGTCGCCACCTGCCTGGTGCTCGTAGCCTCCCTCGGCGGCACCTGGGGCTGGAGCTCCCCCGAGATCATCGGACTGGCCGTACTGGGCTTCGTGCTGCTGATCGCCTTCGTCCTCGTGGAGCGGCGGGCCCTGGAGCCCGTGCTCCCGCTCAAGCTGTTCCGGATCCGCACCTTCACGCTCTGCTCGCTGATCAGCTTCGTCGTGGGCTTCGCGATGTTCGGCGCGATGGTCTACCTGCCGACCTTCCTCCAGGTCGTCCAGGGGGTCTCGCCGACCATGTCGGGCGTCCACATGCTGCCCATGGTGCTCGGCATGCTGATCACCTCCACCGGCTCCGGCCAGATCGTCAGCCGCACCGGGCGCTGGAAGGTGTTCCCCATCGCCGGCACGGGCGTGACCGCGATCGGGCTGCTGCTCCTGCACCAGCTGGACCGGACCAGCTCCACCTGGGAGATGAGCGTCTACTTCTTCGTCTTCGGCGCCGGCCTCGGACTGGTCATGCAGGTGCTCGTGCTGGTGGTGCAGAACTCCGTCAGCTACGCCGACCTCGGCGTCGCGACCTCGGGTGCCACCTTCTTCCGCTCCATCGGCGCCTCCTTCGGCGTCGCCATCTTCGGCACGGTCTTCACCAACCAGCTCGACGAGAAGCTGACCGCCGCGCTGGCCGGGACCCCCCTGCCGCCCGGGGTGAACGTGGGAGAGCTGGAGGCGGACCCCCGTTCCGTCGCCGCCCTTCCCGCCGACCTCCAGTCGACGGTGCTGGACTCCTACTCCACCTCGATCACCGACGTCTTCCTCTGCGCCGTGCCCGTCGTGCTGGTGGCCTTCGTGCTGGCCTGGTTCCTGAAGGAGGACAAGCTGCGCGGCTCGGTGACGGCGCCCGATGTCACCGAGACCCTCGCCTCCAACCCCGTCCAGCGCTCATCCCGTGAGGAGGTCGCCCGCGCCCTGACGGTGCTGGGCACCCTCCAGGGCCGCAAACACGTCTACGAGAAGATCACCGCGAAGGCGGGCTACGACCTGCTGCCCGCCTCCAGCTGGCTGCTGCTGCGGATCAACAAGTACGGCTCCGCCGATCCCGCCGTACTCGCGGAGCGGACCATGGTGCCGCTGAGGGCCATCACGGACGCGGGCCGCCAGATCGAGGAGCGTGGACTGGCCGTCCGCGACGGGCTGTCGCTGGTCCTGACCGACAAGGGGCGGGTGAGCGCGCTGAAGCTCTCCGGCGCCCGCCAGGAGTCGCTCGCGGAACTGCTCGGCGACTGGTGGAGCCCGGACCGCCCGACGGACCTGTCCCAGCTGGTCGAGGAGATCAACGGGGAGCTCTGCGGATCCGACGCCGAGGAGCCCTACGACACCTTGGCGCGCCGGGACCACGCGGCGCCCTGATTCCCGACCGTTCGCAGCCCGCCCGCGCCGACCGGCCCCACGGTATGCCGGACGGCCCGCCTGCCTGCCGTCAGCGCAGGGGCTTCTCGAACCAGTGCTCGGCGTACGGGCCCGCGTTGTACGCCGGTATCTCCGCGTACCCGTGCCGCGCGTACAACGCGCGCGCTTCCACCAGGTCCGACCGCGTGTCCAGCCGGACGCGCTCGGCGCCCAGCGCGCGGCCCGCCTCCTCCAGGGCCTCGAGCAGGGCCGCCCCGCCACCCGTGCCGCGGGCGCGCGGGTCCACGTACACCCGGGTGAGCTCAGCCGTGGCGGGGTCCAGGAGGCGTACGCCCCCGCACGACAGGGGCCGCCCGTCCAGTCGGCCGACCACGAACCGGCCCGTCGGGGCCGTCAGCTCGTCGTCCGGGAAGTCCAGGAGCCCCTGGTCGATCTCGGCCTCGGTGACGGACCGTTTCCAGTACCGCCCGGCGACCTCCGCGTAGTAGGCGCGTCGCAGCAGTGTGGCGTCCGGGGTCGTGAACGCCTCGACGACGACCTGCCACGCGCCGCCCGTCCGGTCCGCCACCGTCGTACCGCCCCCCGCCGTACCGCTCCTCGCCGCGCCGCCCCCCGCGGTACCGCCTACCGCGGTGCCGTTCCTCGCCGTGGCCGTTCCCGTATCCATCGGTGTGCCCCTCCCTGTGCCGTCGCATCGCCGGTCGTGGCGTCATTGTGCAGCGGCAGCGAGCGACCCCGCGTTGGAATATCCACAGGCTCGGGCCGATGATAGGAAAAAGGGACAACCGCGCACATGAAGGGCGTGAACCGTCATGTCGGAGCATCCTGACTGTGTCCTGGTCCGTCGGACCTACGAGGCCTTCGGACAAGGCGACATGGACAAGCTGAGCACGATGATGACGGCCGACGTCATCCAGCACGTCCCCGGCACCAGCATCGTCTCCGGGCACCACAAGGGCAGGGAAGCCGTCTTCGACCTCTACCGCCGACTCGGCGAGGAGACGAACGGAACATTCAAGATTCAGCTGGACAAATTGCTCGCGGACGGCCGCGGTCACGTCATGAGTTTCCACACAGTGCGCGCGGACCGCGGCGACCGGGGGATCGAGATCCACGAGGGAATCTTCTTCACCATCGTCGCCGGGAAGATCAGCGACCTCGACGTCTGCACCGAGGACATCGACGAGAGCGACGCCTTCTGGAGCTGACGCGAGACGGCGGGCGGCGGCGGCAGCCAGGACGCAGATCACGCCGAGGGGGGCCGGCGCACCCCCCCCGGGCCCCCCCCCCCCCCCCCCGCGAGGGGGGCCCCCGCGGGGACGCCCCCAAACTACACCCCCCCGAGCCCCGCGG
>NZ_JBSGWY010000023.1:88869-129104 GCF_053609145.1 Streptomyces sp. NPDC054961
GAGTTTGTGGGCTGGGGGGCGGGGGGGGGGGGGGGGGGCGCCGCCCGGGCCTTTCCGGCGGGGGGGGCCGCGGTATCTCCGCGGGGGCCCCCCTCCCCGCTCACGCCTGCTTGGGCGCCGCCTGCTGCACGACCTCGAACGACCACACCGAGGACCCCGTCGCGGCGGGCTTCGGACGCTCCGCGCCCCCCGCGCCGCCGGCCGCACCCGCCGCGCCGCCCGCCGCGCCGCCACCCTGGTGGGCCGCCTTCATCGGGCCCTCCATCCACGCCTGGAAGTCCTCCTCGGAACGCCAGCGCGTGTACACCAGGTACTGGTCCGTGCCCTCGACGGGACGCAGCAGCTCGAACCATTCGAACCCGTCCGAGCCCTCCACGGCCCCCGCCCGAGAGGCGAACCGCTGCTCCAGGACCTCTCGCTGTTCGGCCGGGACGGTGAGTGCGTTGATCTTCACGATGCTCATGCCCGCCATCCTAGGTATCGCGCGGGGGATATCGTCGTCCGGGTAAATGAAGCGCGCGGTATGAAACGCGGTATCAAACGCGGCAGCCAGGCGAAGTCAGGGTTGCGGTCAACAGGGCGGGAGGCCGGCGAGGCGTGGCTAACGCGGCGGAGCACAGTGGTGCGAACGGACATGCCGGAGTCATAGGCGGTAGCGGCGGCAGGCTAGGGGCCGCACGGCTCATGCTGTGGGCGCTGGCGGGGCTGCTCGCCGTCAGGCAGGCCGCGGTCGTGCTGCGCGTGCCACCGGGCGAGTGGCTCAGCGACTTCCACCTCCCGGCCACCCCGGGCAGCCTGCCGGGCCTGCTCTACGAGAACGGGCAGTTCACCGGAACCCCGTTCGCGGGGCTGGTCCTCAAGCCGATACTCGGCTTCGCCACGCCCTCCCTGGAGGTGACCTGGACCTGCGTGACCCTGCTGCTCGTCGCCGCCATAGGGCTCGTCGCCGCGCGCGGCCTGCCCGATCCCGTGCCGCGGCGCACCGCGCTGCTGGCGGCGCCCGTGCTGGTCGCGCTCATGATGGTGTCACTGCCCGTGCGCGAGGCCGCCTCGCCCGGGCAGACGGCCGTGCTCCCGGTCCTGCTGGTGCTGCTGGCCGTGTTCAGAGTCCCGGGGGACCGCCCGTCCGGTTTCCTGATCGGACTCGCCGCGGCCCTCCAGCCCGCGCTGCTGCTCTTCGCCCCGCTGCTCTGGCTGACCGGGCGCAAGCCCACCGCCCGCGCCGCCGCCGCGACCTTCGCCGGCGCCACCGCGCTGTCCTGGGCGGCCCTGCCGCAGGACTCGTGGACGTACTGGGTCGAGCACCTGGCGGGCACCGGCCTCGGCGGCGCCCCCACCGGCCTCGCCAACCAGTCGGTGCACGGCGCGCTCCTGCGCCTCGGCCTCTCGGGCCCCGGCGAGGTCCTGCTCTACGTGGCCCTCGCGGCCGCCATCGCCTGGTTCGGCCTGCGCCGCGCCGCCCGCTACGCCCGTGACGGACAGCTGCTGCTCGCCGTCGCCATCACCGGCTGCGTCGCCGTCGCCGTGTCCCCGACCGGCTGGCGCCACCAGCTGCTGTGGGTGCTGCTCGCGGTCGCCGGCAAGGTCGGCAAGCGGGCCGCCGACCGGCCCGTGTGGCCGGTGGCCGTGGTCCTCGCGATGACCCTGCCGAGCGACGTCCTGCTGCCCAACCTGGTCGCGCTGGCCCCCGTACGGGACAACGTGCTGCTCCTCGCGGCCCTCGCGGCGGCCTGCGCCGTGCCGTTCCTGCCGCGCTCGTCGCCGTACTGGCGCGAGCCCGTCCCGACCGCGTACAGCCGGCCCGCGCCGGCGCGGTGGGCGCGGGTGCCGCTGCTGCCGTTCTGGCGGCACGTGCTGTCGCGTCCCAACCTGCTGCTGGAACTGCTGCTGATACGGGTCGGGTACTCGCTCTACTCGCACATCCGGGCCGCCGCGCCCACCAGCCGCAGCCTGGCCGAGGGCAACGGGAGCCAGATCCACGGCATCGAGAAGGCGCTCGGCATCGACATCGAGCTCGCCGTGAACCACGCCGTGGCGAAGACGCCCTGGCTGGAGGCGTTCTTCAACTTCTACTACACCTCCTTCCACTTCGTGGTCCCGCTGACGATCCTGGCCGTCCTGTACTGGCGCCGCCCCAAGGACTACCGCTGGGCCCGCGCCTCCCTCGGCCTGGCCACCGTCCTGGCCCTCATAGGCTTCTGGCTGTACCCGCTCGCGCCGCCGCGCCTGATGCCCGACCTGGGCTTCATCGACACCGTGCACGGGGCGCAGGACCTGGCGAACCCGAGCTACGGGGCCATGACCGCGATCTCCAACCAGTACGCGGCGATGCCCTCGCTGCACTTCGGCTGGTCGCTCTGGTGCGGGATCGTGATCGTCACGCTCGCGCCGAAGGGCTGGCAGAAGCTGCTGGGGGCGCTGCACCCGACGATCACCGTGTGCGCGATCGTCGCCACCGCCAACCACTGGGTCCTCGACGCGGTCGGCGGCGCGCTGGTGGTCGGCGCCGGATTCGGCCTCGTCTACGTGCTCTCGGGCCCCCGGGGCGCCGCCCTGCCGGCCGGGTTGGCCGTACCGCGGCCCAGGCAGCCGGAGCGGGTCCCGGCGGGATCGGGTTCCGGCGCGGAGCGCACGAGGGCCTGAGCGCACGAGGGCGTACGCCCGGTGTGACGACGCGGGAGTGACGGCGCCGGGGTATCGGCGCGGGAGTGACGCCGCAGAGGTGACGGCGCCGGGGTATCGGCGCGGGAGTGACGCCGCAGAGGTGACGGCGCAGGGGTGCCGGGGCGGTGTGGCAGGCCGCCCCGGGACCCCTGCGCGCCGGATCGCCGCGCTCCGTCGGGTTCCGTCGGGCGCGGGCCGCTACTCCGCCGGCAGGTTCGCCACGACGAGGGCTATCGCCGCCGGCGCCGTGTCGGTCTCGCCGAGCACGGTGGTCTGACGGGGGCCGCGCACGCGGAAGCGGCCGTCGGGCAGCGGCTCGACGGCCGGCGCGGTCACGGCGAAGGGATGGCCCTCGGAGGCGCTGAACCACAGGGTGAAGTGGCTGGTGTACGGGTACAGCCGGCGCAGCTCCGGCTGCGCGCGGGCGGCCTCGATGAGCGCGAGGACACCCTGGCTCATGGGCTCGGACCCGCTCTGTTCGACCATTCGCCGCCATGCGGTCGGCAGCCGCTGCCAGCGTCTGGCGCTGGGGTCCTCAAGGTTCATCCGGGCAGTCTGGGATACGCCCCGCCGTCAAGGCAATGATCTCGACGGCCGCTGAACGGTAACGACTGAGGACATGGCCGCAGGTCGCCCGGGCGACGGGCCGGCCGACGGGCCGACCGACGGGCCAGGCGACGGGCAGGGCGACGGGCCGAGGGACGGGCCGAGGGACGGCAGGAGCCGGGCGTGGGAGGTATGGCCCCTGCCGTCCTGGACAACGGGTCAGCCGTGGCTGACCCGCAGCTCCTTGATGCCGTTCAGCCAGGCCGCCCGCAGCCGGCGCGGGCCCGCGCCGGCGAGGCGCAGGTCGGGCAGTGCGTCGGCCAGCGCGTTGAAGATCAGGTCGATCTCCATGATGGCCAGCGACTTGCCGAGGCAGAAGTGCGGGCCGCCGCCGCCGAAACCCAGGTGCGGGTTGGGGTCGCGGGTGATGTCGAAGGCCTCGGGGTTCTCGAAGACCTCGGGGTCGTGGTTGGCGGAGGAGTAGAACAGCCCCACCCGGTCGCCCGCCTTGATCTTCTGCCCGCCCAGTTCGGTGTCCTGGGTGGCGGTGCGCTGGAAGGACACCACGGGGGTGGCCCAGCGCACGATCTCCTCGGCCGCGGTCGAGGGGCGGGTCGCCTTGTACAGCTCCCACTGCTCGGGGTGGGTCAGGAAGGCGTGCATGCCGTGGCTGATGGCGTTGCGGGTGGTCTCGTTGCCCGCGACCGCGAGCAGCAGCACGAAGAAGCCGAACTCGTCGGAGCCCAGGTTGCCCTGGCCCTCGGCCGCCACCAGCTGCGTGACGATGTCCTTGGCCGGGCACTCCTTGCGGGCCGCCGACAGGTTCATCGCGTAACCGATGAGCTCCATGGCGGCGTTGCCGCCGACCTCCGCGGTGATCGCGTACTCCGGGTCGTCGTACGCGATCATCTTGTTCGACCAGTCGAAGATCCGGGACCGGTCCTCCTGCGGTACGCCGATCAGCTCGGCGATGGCCTGCAGCGGGAGTTCGCAGGCCACTTGGGTGACGAAGTCGAAGCTGCCGTCCGCCGAGGCCGCGAGGGCCTCCGCGACGATCTTCCCGGCGCGGTCGCGCAGGGCGTCCTCCAGCCCGCGGATGGCCCGGGGGGTGAATCCGCGCTGCACGATCTGGCGTACGCGCGTGTGTTCCGGCGGATCCATGTTCAGCATGATCAGGCGTTGGGCATCTATGGCCTCGCGCTGGATGTGCTCGTTGAAGCGGATGATCGCCGTGTTCGTCGTGGAGGAGAACAGCTCCGGGTGCGTGGAGACGTACTTGACGTCCGCGTGCCGGGTGACGGCCCAGTACCCCTCGTCGTCGAAACCGGTGATGCCCCGTTCCTGCGGGCACCACCACACGGGTGCCGTCTGCCGCAGCTGTGCGAACTCGGGATAGGGCACCCGGTCTTGGAGCAGGTCCGGATCGGTGGCGTCGAAGCCTTCGGGCAGCGCGGGGCAGGGCATCGGGCGACTCCAAAGTCTGACGGCCCATCAGAAGTTGGCTTGACCGTAGTAACGAGTTCTAGAAGTGACAAGGGGCCCCGCGCCAACTTCTGCGTGTGGAAACCGTGTAAGCCACGTGCAAGACCCTTGCGTACCGGGTGTTCTGGTCATAAGACTGCGGGGAGAACTAGAACGCGTACTAGTTCGGGTGGGGCGCCGGGAAACGGCCCATCCGCCAGCTGAGGCGCGCTGTGCGCTACGCAGGAGCAGGAGAGGACGAGCTCATGGCCGCGGAACCCGTCATCGTCGAAGCCGTACGCACCCCCATCGGCAAGCGCGGGGGCGCGCTCGCCAACCTTCACCCCGCCTACCTCCTCGGCGAGACCTACCGCGAGCTCCTCGCCCGCACCGGCATCCAGCCCGACTGCGTCGAGCAGATCGTCGGCGGCACCGTCACCCACGCCGGTGAGCAGTCGATGAACCCCGCCCGCAACGCCTGGCTGGCCATGGGCCTGCCGTACGAGACCGCCGCGACCACCGTGGACTGCCAGTGCGGCAGTTCGCAGCAGGCCAACCACATGGTCGCCAACATGATCTCCGGCGGAGTCATGGACATCGGCATCGCGTGCGGGGTCGAGGCCATGAGCCGCGTACCGCTCGGTTCCGGATCCAAGCACGGCCCCGGCAAGCCCTTCCCGGACGAGTGGAACGTCGACCTCCCGAACCAGTTCGAGGCCGCCGAGCGCATCGCCCGCCACCGGGGCCTGACCCGGGAGGACGTGGACAAGCTGGGCGTCCTGTCCCAGGAGCGGGCCGCCGCCGCGTGGGCCGAGGAGCGGTTCAAGCGCGAGACCTTCGCCGTGCAGGTGCCCACCACCGAGGCCGAGCAGGCCGCCGGCCAGGGCATGTGGCGCCTGGTCGACCGGGACGAGGGCCTGCGCGACACCTCCATGGAGGCGCTCGCCCGGCTGAAGCCGGTCATGCCGACCGCCGTGCACACCGCCGGGAACTCCTCGCAGATCTCCGACGGCGCCGCCGCCGTGATGTGGGCCTCGCGCAAGATGGCCCGCGCGCTCAAGCTGCGGCCGCGCGCCCGCATCGTCGCCCAGACGCTGGTCGGCTCCGACCCGCACTTCCACCTGGACGGCCCGATCGACGCGACGCGGGCGGTCCTGGGCAAGGCCGGCATGTCGCTCAAGGACATCGACCTCGTCGAGATCAACGAGGCCTTCGCCTCGGTCGTGCTCAGCTGGGCCCAGGTCTTCGACCAGGACCTGGAGAAGGTCAACGTCAACGGCGGCGGCATCGCGCTCGGCCACCCCGTCGGCGCCACCGGAGCCCGGCTGATCACCACCGCCCTGCACGAGCTCGAGCGGCGCGACAAGGAGTTCGCCCTGATCACCATGTGCGCGGGAGGCGCGCTGGCGACGGGCACCATCATCCAGCGGCTGTAGCGCTCACCCGCCGCGCCGCTTCTCGGTCCCTGTGGGATGGGAAGCCGAAGGCCCCGGTGGCCGGACCTGGGGAGGTCGGCCGCCGGGGCCTTCGCATGCGCGCACCGCCCTCGGGGGGCGTGGTCGCGCGGTGGTCGTGTCGCGTGGTCGTGCGGGTTCTGCCGCCGCACCGGACGTCGCCACGGGTGGCTCAGTACCAGTGGTTGGCGGACCAGAAGTTCCAGGCGCCGACGGGGCTGCCGTAGCGGGAGTTCATGTAGTCCAGGCCCCACTTGATCTGGGTGGCCGGGTTGGTCTTCCAGTCCGAGCCCGCCGAGGCCATCTTCGAGGCCGGCAGGGCCTGGACCAGGCCGTAGGCGCCCGAGGAGGCGTTCGTCGCGGTGTGGTTCCAGCCGCTCTCGTGCGAGATGATCTTGTCGAAGGCGGCGAACTGGGCCGGGTCCTTGATCATCCGGTGGGCGATCGCCTTCGCGTCCATCGGGGCCGCCTGGGCGGGGACCGTGGCGAGCATGCTGCCGGCGACGCCCAGGGCGACGAGGGAGCCGGCGAGGGTCTTCTTGGAAGCGGCGATGCGACGGATGACCTTGGACACAGATTCACCTTCCGAAGGGGACGAGGACGGCCGCGGGCACGTCGAAGACGTGCGTGAGCCACTCACGCGGAGGAGAGGGGTTCGTCGGCGGGAGCGGGAGACCGGGGGTGAACCCGGGGGATCTCCGTCCGCCCTGCGACTCATCCAGTTCTACGGGCGTTCGAGCGGCCTGGCAAAGGCCCCTCGTACTAGTGGTCCTCGCAGTGCGGGCGGAACGGCCCCCCTCGGGCCAGGCCGGTGTCCTCGCAGGTGGGAGGCGGTTCGCAGGGGCGTGTACGGGACGTTTAAGGGCTACGATCCCGCTTCGTATGTGACCTGGGTCCTGTGGGGCGGGTCACCGGCCGGAGCCCCGGATCTCACCCTCCGTGCCCGCGCGTACCCCGTTCGGGGGAAGGTTCACGGGCGGATCAGACCCTCGCATCGAAGGTGACGGGCGCGTCGAAGGCGGCTTTCCGAGTGGCCCGCCGCAGCGCCTTCAGCAGGGTGGCGCCGAGCGTGAGCGTCAGTACGACGGTCAGCGCCGCCCGGCCCAGGTCCCAGCCGACGGAGGTCGCCAGGCAGTACGCGAGGAAGCGCGCGAGGTTCGCCGGGACCGGGTCCCCGGGGTGGAAGGAGATCCCCTGCCCCATGCCCTGGAGGATCACCCAGCCCTGCAGGTTCATGACCGTGCCGTACGCGAACGAGCCGAGGAACCCGTACAGCGCGAGCATCGCCAGCTCGGCCCGCCCCCGGATCCGCTCCGCACCGGGCAGCAGCCCCGCGCCGAGCGAGAACCAGCCCATGGCCAGCATCTGGAACGGCATCCACGGGCCGACCCCGCCGGTCAGCAGGGACGACGCGAACATCGTGACGGCGCCGAGCACGAAGCCGAAGCCGGGGCCGAGGACGCGGCCGCTGAGCACCATCAGGAAGAACATGGGCTCCAGGCCGGCCGTGCCCGCGCCGAGGGGGCGCAGCGCGGCCCCCACGGCGGCCAGTACGCCGAGCATGGCGACGGCCTTGGCGTCCATGCCGTCGTCGGCGATGGTCGCGACGACCACGCCGACGAGGAGGGGGAGCAGGGCGGCGAAGAGCCAGGGGGCGTCCTGGGAGTGGGCGAGGCCGGACCGGGCGTCGGCGAGGAGGGGCCAGCCGAAGGCGGCGAGGCCGATGAGGCTGACGAGGATCAGGGCGGCGGCGGCGCGGGGGCCGATGCGGAGGGGGCGGGTGGGGCGGTTGGGGCCGAGGCGAGTCGGCTGGGGGGTGGTCATGAGGTCGCCTGCGTTCCCGGGCGGGGCGTCGGGAGGGGCGCCGGGTGAGCCGGGGGGTGCGGCGTCGGCGACGCCTGCGGGTCGGCTTCCCGGTGTGCCTCGGCCGGGGCTTCGGCGTGGGCCCGCCGGTCCAGGGCCTCGGAGACCTGGGACACGGTGAGCCAGGGGGCCGGGGCCAGGATCTTGGCCACCTGCGGGGCGAAGGCGGGGGAGGAGACGACCACCTCGGCGGTCGGGCCGTCCGCGACGATCTCGCCGCCCGCCAGGATCACGACCCGGTGGGCCAGCTCGGCGGCGAGCTCCACGTCGTGGGTGGCCAGGACGATGGCATGGCCGTCGGCGGCGAGGCCGCGCAGGATCTCGACGAGCCGGGCCTTGGCGGCGTAGTCCAGGCCGCGGGTCGGCTCGTCGAGGAGCAGCAGGGCCGGGCGGCCGGTCAGGACCAGTGCGAGGGCGAGGGCCAGGCGCTGGCCCTCGGAGAGGTCGCGGGGGTGGGTGTCGTCGGGGACGTCGGGGAGGAGCGCGGTGACGAGGGCCCGGCAGGTGCCGGGCGCCTGGCCGGCGTCGGCGTCGGCGGCCGCGCACTCGGCGGCGACGGTGTCGGCGTAGAGGAGGTCGCGGGGCTCCTGCGGTACCAGGCCGACGCGGGTCACCATCTCGGGGGGAGGCGTGCGGTGGGGGGTGCGACCGCTGACGGTCACCTGGCCGGTGGTGGGTTCCAGGGTGCCGACGAGCGTGGCGAGGAGGGTGGACTTGCCTGCGCCGTTGCGGCCCATGAGCGCGACGATCTCGCCCTGCGCCACGGCGAGGGTGATGCCGCGGAGGACTTCGGCGCGGCCGCGGCGGAGGGAGAGGCCGGATACCCGGGCGGGTGGCTCGGCGGGCGGCTCCGCGGGGTGTCGGGCGGGGGTGGGCCTGGGCCGGCGGCCGAGGCGGAGCAGGCGGGCGAGGGGGTGGGTGCGGGTGCCGGTGGTGGGGCCCTGCGGGCGGCCGTCCCCGACCCACCCTTCCACCGTTCCCCGGGGCTGCGCCCCGGATCCGGCTTGGGGCTGCGCCCCGGATCCGGCCGGGGGCTGTGCCCCGGACCCGCCCAGGGGCTCCGCCCCGGACCCGGCTTGGGGCTGCGCCCCGGATCCGCCTCGGGGCTGCGCCCCGGACTCGGCCTGGAGCTGCGCTCCGGAAGCGGCCGGGGGCTCCGACCCGAACCCGCCCAGGGGCTGCGCCCCGGACTCTGCGTAGGGGGCCGGTGTGGTGGGGGGTGGGGGGGACAGGCGGGAGCGGAGGGGGGTGGACTGGCGGCGGGCGTCGCGGATGGAGAGGGGGAGGGGGGACCAGCCGGCCAGGCGGCCCAGGGCCACGACCGGGGGGTGGACCGGGGACACGGCCATGATCGAGGACGGGGAGCCCAGGACCGGTGGGGCGCCCGGGGAGGGGAGGAGCAGGACCTGGTCGGCGTACTGGACCACCCGCTCCAGGCGGTGCTCCGCCATCAGGACGGTCGTGCCGAGGTCGTGGACCAGCCGTTGCAGGACGGCCAGGACCTCTTCCGCCGCCGCCGGGTCCAGCGCGGACGTCGGCTCGTCCAGGACCAGGACGCGCGGGTGCGGGGTCAGGACCGAGCCGATCGCGACCCGCTGCTGCTGGCCCCCGGACAGGGTGGCGATGGGGCGGTCGCGCAGTTCGCCCAGGCCGAGGAGGTCGAGGGTCTCCTCCACGCGGCGGCGCATGACCGCGGGGGCCAGACCGAGGGACTCCATGCCGTAGGCGAGCTCGTCCTCGACGACGTCCGTCACGAAGTGGGCCTGCGGGTCCTGGCCCACCGTGCCGACCACATCGGCGAGCTCGCGCGGTTTGTGCGTGCGGGTGTCGCGGCCCGCGACGGTGACCCGCCCCTGGAGCCGGCCCCCCGTGAAGTGCGGGACCAGGCCGGAGACCGCCCCGAGGAGGGTCGACTTGCCGACTCCCGACGGGCCGACCAGCAGGGTCAGCTCCCCCTCGGGGAGGGTGAAGTCGGCGTGCGAGAGGGAAGGGGAGGACGCGCCCTCGTACGTCACCGACACGTCGTCGAAGCGGATCACTGTGATGCCTCTGGGGGAGTGGGTGAGGGAGTGGGTACCGGTGCTACCCAGGCGGGGAGCAGGCCGATCAGGATCACCGCGGCCGGCCAGAGCGGAAGGCCGGGGGCGACCAGGGGGACGACCCCGGGGCGTAGCCCCTCCGGGTCCAGGGACGCGGCCCGGATGAGCAGCGCCGCGACCGCCGCGCCCGACCCGGCGACCAGCCAGGACCGCGGACCCCACCGGTCGGGCCGGTAGCGGGTCCGCACGGAGCGCCGGCCGCCGAGGCGGAGCCCCGCGAGGGCCAGGACGAGGCCGGCGAGCAGGATCGGCAGTCCGTACGCGGCGCCCTCCGCGGCCAGGAGTCCGTACGTGCCCGCGCACATGCCCAGGAGGCCGCCGAGGGTGAGGACGTTGGTGGTGTGGCGGACGGCGGCCGGGACCCGCGCGGTACGGCCGTAGCCACGCGCGTCCATCGAGGCGGCGAGGGCCACGGAACGCTCGAGCGCGCCCTCCAGGACCGGCAGACCGATCTGCAGGACGGCCTTCACCCCTCCGGTCGGGCGCCCGCGCAGCCGGCGGGCGGCGCGGAGGCGGACGACGTCCGCGACCATGTTCGGTGCGAAGGTCATCGCGACGACCACGGCGACGCCCACCTCGTACAGGGCCGCGGGCAGGGACTTCAACAGCCGCGCCGGGTTCGCGAGCGCGTTGGCGGCGCCGACGCAGATGAGGAGCGCGGCCAGCTTCGCGCCGTCGTAGAAGGCGAAGACCAGCTGTTCGGCGGTGACCCGTCCGCCGAGCCGGATGCCCTGCGCCCAGGCGGGCAGCGGGATCTCCGGAAGGGTGAAGAGGGTGTGCGAGCCGGGGATGGGGGAGCCGAGGAGCAGGGAGAAGAGGAGGCGCAGGCCGATGACGAAGAGGCCGAGCTTGACGAAGGCGCCGTAGGAACGGGCCCAGGGGGCGTCGGTGCGGCGGGCGGCGACGACGTAGCCGGCGACGCCGACGATCAGGCCGAGGAGGAGCGGGTTGGTGGTGCGGGACGCGGCGGTGGCGAGGCCGAGCGCCCAGAGCCACCAGGCTCCGGCGTGCAGGGCGTTGGCACGCGTGGACTCGGGGGCCCGCCACCGGCTTCTTCCGTACGCCGGCCCGCGCGGCCCGGCCGTCGCCGCCCGGTCGGGGTCGGGGGCGGTCGGGGTCGGGACGCCGGGTGCGGCTCCGTGGGTGGGGCGCCCCCCCCCCGGCCCGGGGGGCGCCCCCCCCCCGCGGCCCGCGTTCCGCCGTCGGGGCGGTCCGGGTCCGCGTCCGCGTCCGGGCGCGGGGGCCGTGGGGCGGGGAGCGGGGTCATCGGGTGCGGCGGCGGCGGGATTGCCAGAGACCGGCCGCGGCCAGGGCCGCCACCGCGGCGATGCCCGCGAGGAGACCCGCCGACGGGCCGCCGTCGGCGGGCCGGCCGTCGGCGGTGTCCGCGACCGGTTCGCCGCAGCCCTGCCCCGGGTAGCCCGAGACCGAGCACAGCAGGGCCGCACTGTTGTAGCGCAGCGGCTTCGCCACCTCCGCCAGGGCCTCGGCCGCCGTGGCGTCCGGGCCGACCTGTGCGCAGGCCGTGCGCGGAGCCTCCTGCGGCGGGGTGTCGCCCGCCGCGGCGTCCGAGCGGGTGCCGAAGTCGATGACCACGGCGATCCGCTTCTTGCCGTCCACCACCGGGGTGGCCGAGCAGACCGCCGCGAAGTCCGCGCCGGAACGCGGCGGGGCGGCCTGGTCGGCCGCGTCCTTGCTGACCACGAAGTGGAACCCCTGCACGGAGCCGTCTGCCGGGCGCAGCGAGGAGGGGCCCTGGGTGGCGTACGTCCACTGGCCGCCCGAGCCGTCCCAGAACGACCAGTACCGGTAGGTGGAGGCGAGCGCGGGGGACGCGGCCAGCAGGGTGAGGACCAGGCCGAGACCGAGGAGGACCGGCGTCAGGCGGCGGTGGCGGCGCATCAGAGCTGGTTCTTCTTCCGGCGGCCGCTCAGCACGATGCCGATGCCCACGCCGGCCGCCGCGCCCGCGCCGATCATCCACCACATGGTGTCGTCGCCGGAGCCGGCGGAGTCGCCCGAGTCGCCGGAGCCCTTCTCGTCGGACCCCGTCGCCTTCGCCGGCGCCGGGCCCGTCGCGTTCAGGGCCGCCACGAGGTCCGTGCCGCCGAAGGCCTTCGGGTCGGTGCCGGTCGCGTGCGCGGCCAGGATCAGGGTGCCGAGGCCGGCCGGGTTGCCCTTGGCCCACTCGGCGGAGTTGGCCTTCAGCCACTCCAGCGCGCCCGCCGCCGCCTGCTGGTGCCCGGCCGCGGCCAGGGAGATCACCGCGTCGGCGGTGTTGCCGGTGTCCGCGGTGGGCTGGTCGGCGCCCGGGGTCAGGGCGGTGAGGTGGCCGTCCTTCTTCAGGGCCTCCGCGAGGTACCCGGCCGCGCCCTGGGCGGCTGCCGCCGGGTCACCGGCGGTCGTCGGGCAGGCGAGGGGCGTCGCGGGGGTGTCCGCGGCGGGAGGGGAGACGACCGGGCCCGTGCCGAGTCCGGCCAGGATGACCGCGGCCGTCGCGTCGGCGCTGGCGGACAGCTTGCCGTCGGTCGGCTGGTAGGCGAAGGCGCCCCGGTCGGCGGCCGGCTCGGCCGAGCAGCCCAGCTGGAAGGCCAGGAGGGCCTCGTACGGAGACTTGCCCGACTTCGACTTGACCTCGGCGGGCTTCTCGCCGGCCGCCTCCAGGGCCCTGATCACGAGCGCGGTCGAGTTGGCGTCCGAACCGCCGTCCATGGCGCCGCCGGGGTTGTTGCTCCAGCCGCCGTCCGCGTTCTGTACGGACTTCAGCCAGCCGACCGTCTTGTTCACCGTCTCGGGGTGGCCGCCGATCGCGGCCAGTGCCTGCACGGCGACGGAGGCGGCGTTGGAGTCGATGAACACCGAGGCGTCGCAGGCCTTGGCCGTGTCGGCGCGGAAGGCGCCGAAGGAGCCGTCGGCGCACTGCTGGCCGACGAGCCAGTCCACGGCCTGTGCGGCGGGCTTCACGCCGACCGTGTGCTGGGCGAGGAGGGCGAAGGACTGCCGCCACACCCCGTCGTACGTCGGGTCCTTCGTGCCGAAGAGACCGGAGGGGATGGCGGGCGCCGGCGAGGGCGTGGCGCCATCGGCGAGGGCGGCGGGCGCGGCACCCATGCAGAGCACGGCGGAGGCGGCGAGCGTGGCGGCGCTGCGGCGGACGTTCATGGCGGGGCGGGTGCCTCTCGTGCTGGGGACCCGGAGGAAGGCAGCACAGCAGGGCTGGCACCGGGCTCCGGCTCCGTATACCTCGACGGTGCCGGCCGCCGGAGGACCCGGCGGCGCGAGCCGCGCACTGCGGTACGGGGCATTCCGGCTCCCCGCCCCGGCGGAGCCGAGGGAGGGTCACGGTTGCGGGTCAGCGCCGGAATCGCACCGGCTTCCCCCTGTACGCGAGTGTGGACGACGTCCGTACTCTACCGGCCCGTAGCTCCCGGGCCGGGGGGTGCCGGCTGGGAGAGCCCCTTACAGGCTGCGGTAGGTCACCGGGTCGCTGTCCGGCACGGCCTCGGCGCGGCCCTGTTTCACGAGCCGCCGCAGGTGGGCCTCCGCTTCGGAGACCGCGATGTTGCGGGAGCCGTACGGGATCTGCTCCCAGGGGCGGTTCCACTCCATCCGCTCGGCCAGGGCCCACGGGGTCAGCGGTTCGGCGGCGAGCAGGTGCCACAGTCCGGTCAGCCGCTCCTCGTGGTGCTCCAGGAGTTCCCGTACGCGGCCGGGGGCGTCGGTGAAGGCGTGCTGGTGGGCGGGGAGCACCTCGGCGGGCTGGAGGCGCCCGATGCGTTCGAGGGAGTCGAGGTAGTCGCCGAGGGGGTCGGTGGCGCGGGTGACCCCGTGCTCGTCGGGAGCTTCGTAGAGGCCGATGTGCGGGGAGATCCCGGGCAGCAGGTGGTCCCCGGAGAAGAGGCGGCCGTTGCCCGGCAGGTTCGCCGGGTGCCGTTCCTCCAGGTGCAGGCAGACGTGGCCCGGGGTGTGGCCGGGGGTCCAGATGGCCCGCAGCCGGCGGCCGGCCAGCGGCAGCAGCTCGCCGGGGACGATCTCCCGGTCGGGGACCGCGGCGTGCAGACCGGGCAGGGTGCGCATGCGGCCGCTCGCGCGGGCGGCCCGCAGCGGGGCGATGTGCTCCTCGGGGGCTCCGGCCGTGGCGAGCTTCTCGCTCATGTAGTCGAACCAGACGCCCGGCTCGGCGGACCGGGTCCGTACGACGACCTCGGTGTCGGCGGCGTGCATGGCGATCCAGGCGCCGGAGGCGTCGCGGACCTGGCCGGACAGGCCGTGGTGGTCGGGGTGGTGGTGGGTGATGACCACGCCGTGGACGTCGGCGACGGCGATGCCGAGGGCGCCGAGGCCGGCGACGAGCGTGTCCCAGGACGCGGGGTCGTCCCAGCCGGTGTCGACGAGGACGGGGCCGCGGTCGGTGTCGAGGACGTGGACGAGCGTGTGGCCGAGCGGGTTGTCGGGGATGGGGACCTTGATGCCCCACACGCCGCCGCCGTGATCGGTGACGTGCGGTGCGATGCCCGAGGTGTCCGCTGCCATGCCTGACGTGTCCGCTGCCATGAGGGGCTCCGCTCTGACGAGAACCTGTTGCATTAGTCGCCCAAGTCGACCATCTCTCGGTCGTCCTGACTAGTCGTTGGATCTTCCGTCCCGCTCACATGCCGGTTTGTGTCACGTCCGTGGACTCCTAGAACTAGAACTGGTATCAGTTCTGCATTCGCCAAGCCGCAGGAGGCATCAGCCATGACCGAGCTCGTCGAACACGGACAACTGCTCATCGGCGGGGAGTGGACGGAACCGCTGGGCACCGAGACGATCAAGGTCGTCTCGCCCCACACCGAGCAGGTCATCGGCAGCGTTCCGCACGCCTCGAAGGCGGACGTGGACCGCGCCGTCGCCGTGGCCCGCAAGGCCTTCGACGAAGGCCCGTGGCCGCGCACCTCCCTCGAGGAGCGGATCGCCGTCGTCACGCGGATCAAGGACGCGATAGCCGTCCGCCACGAGGAGATCGCCCGCTCGATCAGCTCCCAGAACGGGTCCCCGTACTCCTGGAGCGTCCTCGCCCAGGCGCTGGGCCCGATGATGGTCTACGACGCCGCGATCACCGTCGCCCGCTCCTACCCCTACGAGGAGCACCGCAAGGGCGCCCTCGGCAACATCCTCGTCCGGCGCGAGGCGGTCGGCGTCGTCGCCGCCGTCATCCCGTGGAACGTCCCGCAGTTCGTCGCCGCCGCCAAGCTGGCGCCCGCGCTGCTCACCGGCTGCACGGTGATCCTCAAGCCGTCCCCGGAAGCGGTCCTCGACTCCTACATCCTCGCCGACATCGCCCGCGAGGCCGGGCTGCCCGAGGGCGTGCTGTCGATCCTGCCCGCCGACCGCGAGGTCAGCGAGTACCTGGTCGGACACCCCGGCGTGGACAAGGTCGCCTTCACCGGCTCCGTACCGGCCGGCCGGCGCGTCATGGAGGTCGCCTCGCGCAACCTCACCCGCGTCACCCTCGAACTCGGCGGCAAGTCCGCGGCCGTCATCCTCCCGGACGCCGACCTCGACTCCACCATCGCCGGCATCGTCCCGGCGGCCTGGATGAACAACGGCCAGGCGTGCGTGGCCCAGACCCGCGTGCTCGCCCCGCGCGGCCGCTACGAGGAGATCGCGGAGGCGCTCGCCGCCGCGGCCGGGGCGCTGGTCGTCGGAGACCCGCTGGACCCGGCGACGCAGCTCGGCCCGCTGGTGGCCAAGCGGCAGCAGGAGCGGTCGCTCGACTTCATCCGGATCGGCCAGGAGGAGGGCGCCAAGGTCCTCTCCGGCGGTGGGCGGCCGGCCGGCCTGGACCAGGGCTGGTACGTGGAGCCGACCCTCTTCGGTGACGTCGACAACTCCATGCGGATCGCCCGCGAGGAGATCTTCGGCCCGGTCGTCTGCCTGATCCCGTACGGGGACGAGGCGGAGGCGCTGCGGGTGGCCAACGACTCGGAGTTCGGCCTCAGCGGCAGCGTCTGGACCGGGGACGTGGAGCACGGCGTGGACTTCGCGCGACAGGTGCGGACCGGCACCTTCAACGTGAACACCTTCAGCCTGGACATGCTCGGCCCGTTCGGCGGCTACAAGAACAGCGGCGTCGGGCGGGAGTTCGGCCCGGAGGGGCTGAGCGAGTACCTGGAGCACAAGATGATCCACCTCCCGGCCGGCTACGAGCCCCCCGCGGCCGGTGCGTGATGGGTGACCGGTGGCACGTCGAGGTGGACCGGGGCGTCTGCATCGGCTCGGGAATGTGCGTGAACCACGCCCCGGAGGGCTTCGCCCTCGACTCGGCGCGCCAGTCGCACCCGCGTGCGGCGGAGACGGACGCGAACGAGCCGGTCCTCACGGCGGCGGAGGGCTGCCCGGTCGAGGCGATCGCGATCACGCTGGCGGGGTCGGGGGAGGTGGTGTTCCCGCCGGAGGATTAGGGGAGGGGGGGGAGGGATGAGCCCCCACCCCCCAGGGGCGCGGCCCGGCCTCGCCCTCCGTGCGCCGGGGGCGCGCGGGGCGTGGGGGGTACGGCGGAATCAGGCCTTTTCGTGGGGCTTCGGGCTTGCCGGGGCCGGCTGGGGTGGGGGCGTCGCCGTGAGGTCGATCAGGCGGCAGACCGTCTCGATGTCGATCTTCACCTGGGCGATCGACGCCCGGCCCGACAGCCACGTGATCAGCGCCGAGTGCCAGGTGTGCTCGATCACCCGGACCGCCGAGAGCTGTTCCGCCGTCGGCGGGGCGTCCAGGCCCATCGCGTCCAGGATGATCGCCGTGGTCAGCCGGGACACCGTGTCCACCTCGGGGCTCACGCTGCGGTCCGCGAACGTCAGCGCGCGCACCATCGCGTCCGCCAGGTGCGGTTCCCGCTGGAGCGCGCGGAAGGCCCGCATCAGGGTCTCCGCGACCCGGGCCGCAGGCTCGTCCCCGGCGGGCGGTCGCTTGCGCAGCGTGGTGTGCATGTGCTGGAGCTGGTCCTGCATGGTCGCGACGAGCAGGTGCACCTTGGACGGGAAGTACCGGTAGAGCGTGCCCAGAGCCACGCTCGAGGACTCGGCCACCTCCCGCATCTGCACGGCGTCGAAGCCTCCCCGGCTGGCAAGCTGCGCACTGGCGTGCAGGATCCGCCTGCGGCGCGCCTCCTGGCGCTCCGTCAGGGGCGGGGACGCCGGTGTGGTGACGGCTGCGGCCACGGCTGAGGTCACGGCTGGGGTCGCGGCCTTCGATTCGGCTGTCATCTGTCCCGTTCCAAGGCGTTCCCTGTCATTGCGGGGGCTGCTCCGCGCCCAGCATGACAGGCGCCCGAGCCGTGGCGTGAATCACCTGCCACCCCTCTTACGGTGTGGTTTCCGGCCGGTAGATTCAATGGTCTTCAACGGATCAAGTCTGAAACTTGTTCTACATTATGCGAGCGGTTACGCTCCGGCGAAAGTGCAGGGAGAAGGGGGCCGTGAGTGACCGCTGAGGCCATGGTGACGAGCCCTTTCGCGGGTTCCGCCGCCGACGACAGCCGCCCGTTGCGGATCGCACTCCTCACCTATAAGGGGAACCCGTTCTGCGGCGGCCAGGGCGTCTACGTCCGCCACCTGTCGCGCGAACTGGTGAAGCTCGGGCACAGCGTCGAGGTCATCGGCGCGCAGCCCTACCCGGTCCTCGACAGCGACGCCGTCACCGGCGCCGGCGCCACCCTCACCGAGCTCCCCAGCCTCGACCTCTACCGCAGCCCCGACCCGTTCCGCACCCCGAAGCGCGGCGAGTACCGGGACTGGATCGACGCCGTCGAGGTCGCCACCATGTGGACCGGCGGCTTCCCCGAGCCGCTGACCTTCTCGCTGCGCGCCCGCAGGCACCTCGCCGCGCGGGCCGGCGAGTTCGACGTGATCCACGACAACCAGACCCTCGGCTACGGACTGCTGGGTGACCTCGGCGCGCCCCTGGTGACGACGATCCACCACCCCATCACCGTCGACCGCAAGCTGGACCTGGCCGCCGCCACGGGCCGCAAGAAGCGGGCCTCCGTCCGGCGCTGGTACGGCTTCACCCACATGCAGGGCCGGGTCGCACGGCGGCTGACGTCCGTGCTGACCGTCTCCGGCTCCTCCCGCCAGGAGATCGCCGAGCACCTGGGCGTGCGCGACGAGCGCATCCACGTCGTCCACATCGGCGCCGACACCGACCTGTGGTCGCCCGACGCCTCCGTGGCCGAGGTGCCCGGCCGGATCGTGACGACGTCCAGCGCCGACGTCCCGCTCAAGGGCCTCGTCCACCTCGTCGAGGCGCTCGCGAAGCTGCGTACCGAGCAGCCCGATGCCCACCTCGTCGTCGTCGGCAAGCGCGCCGAGCGCGGCCCCGTCGCCCGCGCGATCGAGACGTACGGGCTCCAGGACGCCGTCCGCTTCGTCAAGGGCATCACCGACGCCGAGCTCGTCGACCTCGTCCGCAGCGCCCAGGTCGCCTGCGTGCCCTCCCTCTACGAAGGCTTCTCGCTCCCGGCGGCCGAGTCCATGGCCACCGGGACCCCGCTCGTCGCCACCACCGGCGGTGCGATCCCCGAGGTCGCCGGACCCGACGGCGAGACCTGCCTGGCCGTGCCGCCCGGCGACGCGGGCGCGCTGGCCGCCGCCCTCGGCCGGCTGCTGGAGGATCCCGCGCTGCGCGCCCGGCTCGGCGCCGCCGGCCGCGAGCGGGTGCTGGCCCGGTTCACCTGGGCCAAGGCCGCCGAGGGCACCGTCGTGCACTACCGCGCCGCGATCGAGCGGGCCGCGGCGGCCACGCGTGGCCGCGGCACCCGGTGATCTTCACCGCCCCGACCTTCCGTCCGATGCAGTTCCACCCTCACCCCCGCGACCGCGAAGGCAGGACCACGTGCTGACCGTCGATTTCTCCCGGTTCCCGCTCGCCGCAGGCGACCGCGTACTCGACCTGGGCTGCGGCGCAGGCCGGCACGCCTTCGAGTGCTACCGGCGAGGCGCCCAAGTGGTCGCCCTCGACCGCAACGGCGAGGAGATCCGCGAGGTCGCCAAGTGGTTCGCCGCCATGAAGGAGGCCGGTGAGGCCCCGGCCGGGGCCACCGCCACCGCCATGGAGGGCGACGCCCTCGCGCTGCCCTTCCCCGACGAGTCCTTCGACGTGATCATCATCTCCGAGGTGATGGAGCACATCCCCGACGACAAGGGCGTCCTCGCCGAGATGGTCCGCGTCCTGAAGCCCGGCGGGCGCATCGCCATCACCGTGCCCCGGTACGGCCCCGAGAAGATCTGCTGGGCGCTCAGCGACGCGTACCACGAGGTCGAGGGCGGGCACATCCGCATCTACAAGGGCGAGGAGCTGCTCGGCAAGATGGAGTCCGCCGGCCTCAAGCCCTACGGCACGCACCACGCGCACGGCCTGCACTCGCCGTACTGGTGGCTCAAGTGCGCCTTCGGCGTCGACAACGACAAGGCCCTGCCCGTCAAGGCGTACCACAAGCTCCTGGTCTGGGACATCATGAAGAAGCCGCTGGTCACGCGGCTCGCGGAGCAGGCCCTCAACCCCGTCATCGGCAAGAGCCTCGTCGCGTACGCGACCAAGCCGCACCTCCCCGTCGCCGCGGTCGCGGGCGCCGAGAAGTGAGCTCGCCGGAGCGCACCGCACCCGAGCACCTGGTCCTGGACGGGGTGCTGACGGCCGAGCAGGCCGCCGCCACGGTCGCGGGGATCCTCGCCGCGCAGCGCGCGGACGGGGCCATCCCGTGGTTCCGCGGCCACCACCTCGACCCCTGGGACCACACCGAGGCCGCGATGGCCCTCGACGCGGCGGGCGAACACGAGGCCGCGGAGCGGGCGTACGACTGGCTGGTCCGCCACCAGAACGAGGACGGCTCCTGGTACGCGGCCTACGCCGACCGCCCGGACGGGGTCGACACCCGCGAGCCGCAGGACGCGAACCTCGAGACCAACTTCGTCGCGTACATAGCCGTCGGCGTCTGGCACCACCACCTGTCCACCGGGGACGACGCCTTCCTCGACCGGATGTGGCCGGCCGTGTACGCGGCCGTGGAGTTCGTCCTGCGCCTCCAGCAGCCGGGCGGCGAGATCGGCTGGAAGCGGGAGCCCTCCGGCGAGGCGGTCGGCGACGCCCTGCTGACCGGGTCCTCCTCCATCCACCAGGCGCTGCGGTGCGCGCTGGCCATCGCCGACCACCGCGGTGAGCCGCAGCCGGACTGGGAGCTGGCGGCGGGCGCCCTCGGGCACGCGATACGCCGGCACCCCGAGCGGTTCCTCGACAAGTCCCACTACTCGATGGACTGGTACTACCCGGTCCTGGGCGGCGCGCTGACCGGCGCGGAGGCCAAGGTCCGCATCGAGGAGCGGTGGGAGGAGTTCGTCGTACCGGACCTGGGCGTGCGGTGCGTGCTGCCGAACCCCTGGGTGACGGGCGGGGAGTCCTGCGAGCTGGCGCTCGCGCTGTGGGCCACGGGCGAGTCGGACCGGGCGCTGGACATCCTGCGCTCGATCGGTCACCTGCGGGCCGACAACGGCATGTACTGGACCGGGTACGTCTTCCAGGACGGGGCCGTCTGGCCCGTGGAGCAGACCACCTGGACGGCGGGCTCGCTGCTCCTCGCGGTGGCCGCGCTGGGCGGAGACGAGGCCACGGGCGTCGTCTTCGGCGGCCTGACCCTGCCGGTCGGCCTGGAGCCGGACTGCTGCGGCTGACCGCCGTCCGTACGGCTCGGTAAGCCCGGAGCCGGCCCCGCGGAGCCCGTACGGCTCGTGCCGCTCGCACGAGCCGTACGGGCGAGCCGTGCGCACGGGGCGTACGTCTCCTCAGGTCCTCGTGCCGCTAGCGGCGGTAGAGCCGGCCCGCCACGGCGTGGCCGATGAACAGGTAGGCGACGGCCGCGACGCCGTAGCCGATGACCACCTGGACCCATGCGCGGTCGAAGGTGAACAGGTCGTAGGACCAGCCGGCCAGCCAGCTGGCCGCGTCGTGGATGAAGTCCACCAGTGAGTTGGCCTGGTTGGCGTCCAGCAGGTACAGCAGGACCCACAGGGCGATCACGAAGGCCATGGCGTCCGCCAGCAGGGCGACGGCGCGCCCCGCCTGGGTGCTTCCTCGGGCGTGCTCTCGTGTGTGTGTGCGCATGGTCCGCGTGTTGCCGCCCGGGGGGCGGGCAAACCCGAATGGGTCCCCCAACTGGCGCAGCCCCGGGGCCCGGGCGAGGCTGCGAGGGATTGGTGACACCCCAGTCCCCGGAGGAAACCCGTGTCCCTTCCCACCCGAACCGTTCGTTTCCGCCGCACGCTCACGGCGGTGTTGCTGTCCTGTGCGCTCCTCGGCGGTGCCACCGCCTGCGGCGGCTCGGGCGGTGGTGACACCGCCTCCGGTGGCCAGGTCGACGAGATCTCGGTCGCGATGGCCGCGTTCGCCGAGGCGGACGCGGCGGCCTCGGCCGAGGACGCCGCGGCGGCCGCCGCCACACCCTCCGCCAGTGCCAGCGCGGAGGAGAAGCAGAAGTTCGCCAAGACGCGCTTCGTGGCCAACGCGGGGCTCGCGGCGGGCGCCACGTACCAGTGGATCGTCAAGCCGTACCGCGCCGGCAAGTTCAAGAAGGGCGCCAAGGGCCGCACGTTCGCGCTCGTCAAGGCGGGCCTCGCGGGCGCCTTCGCGTACAACCGGCTGAAGGCGGCGAGCGAGAACGCCAAGGGCGACCCGCTGCTGTCGAAGGCCATGGTCCCGCTGACGGCGGGCATCGAGTCCCTCAAGGGCCTCGGTTCCAAGCTGGGCAAGGGCCAGGCGGGTGACGCTGACATCGGTTCCTTCGAGGGCGTCATCAACAGCGTCAAGGAGGCGGGGAAGAGCGCCGGCGCCCCGGTGACCGACCAGGTCCCGAGCGCGGGACAGCTGACCGGCTGACCGCCCGGCCGGCCGGCGCGCCGACCGGGCGGGAAGGGCCCGGGCAGGGCCCGAGCGGACCGCGGGGCGGGCCGGAAGGGAGCGGCACCCGTCCGGCCCGCCCCGCGGTCGTACCGCCCCCGGCTGTTTCAACATGATCTGGCCAGGAATCCCGGCCCTTTAGGGCTCGGGAGGAATGGCTTCTCTGGACTGATCTGACGCCCGCGTTACAGCGGGCGTTTTTGCTCCTCGATGTACTCCTTGATGACGGACAGCGGTGCTCCGCCGACGGAGGCGGCGAAGTATGAGGGTGACCAGAAGTGTGCGCCCCACAGGTCCTTGCGGATGTGATCGGCGTACTCCTTGCGGAGGTAGTGAGCGGACACGCCCTTGAGTGATCCGACCAGCGTCGACAGCTTGACCTGTGGCGGGTAGTGGATGAGGAGGTGGACGTGATCGCGTTCGCCGTTGAACTCGCGCAGCTCGGCGTTGGCCTTCACGCAGACTTCTCGCATGATCTCTTCGCAGCGCGTCAGGATCTCGTCGGTGAAGACTCCACGCCGATACTTCGGGACGAAGACCAGATGCGCATGGAGGGCGTATACGACGCGTCGGCCCCTGCGGATATCGGGGTTTGGTTCCCATCGAGGTGACATAGACACGATGCTACGATGATGCGCATGAAGCTCGTCGTGCAGGTTCGCCTCATGCCGACGCCCAAGGTGGGGCTGGCACTTGAGTGCACCCTGCGCACGGCGAACGACGCGGCGAACTGGCTGTCGGGCCAGGCGCACGAGCGGGGTGAGACCTCCCGCAAGGCGTTGCAGGGCTTCGCTTACCACGACCTGAAAGGCCGTGGACTGTCGGCGCAACCCGCGCTGCACGTGCTGCGGAAGGTCGCCGACGCCTACACCACCCTGTGGGCCAACATCCGCAACGGGAACCTCGGCAAGCCGGGGTCGAAGCGCCGCGGCAGGGCAGAGGGCAAGCCGATCGGTTTCCGGTCTGACGCGGCGCAGCCGTATGACGACCGGTGTCTCAGCTGGCAAGTGGACGAGCAGACCGTCAGTATCTGGACCACCGCCGGGCGTATCCGGGGCGTACGGTTCGCCTGCTCCGAGCAGGCCCGCCAGCTGCTGGCCGATCACCGCAAGGGCGAGTCTGATCTTGTCCACCGTGGTGGCATGTGGTTCCTCATCGCCACGTGCGAAGTCCCCGAGGCCAAGCAGTTCGAGCCGGCCGATTTCCTCGGCGTGGACCTGGGCATCGTCAATATCGCCACTACCTCGGACGGGAAGATCCACGCCGGACGCGAGCTGAACCGCTACCGCGAGCGTCAGCTTGCCCTGCGGGCGAAGCTCCAGGCGAAGGGTACCCAGTCAGCCAAGCGGGTCCTCAAACGGCAGCACCGCAAGGAGCGGCGCAAGGCGACCGAGACCAACCACATCATCTCCAAGCGCATCGTGACCGAGGCTGAACGCACCGGGCGTGGAATCGGCATGGAAGATCTTGCCGGTATCCGCCAGCGGGTACGGCTGAGAAAGCCCCAACGGGTCGCGCTGCATTCCTGGGCCTTCGCCCAGCTCGGACAGTTCGTGGAGTACAAGGCCCGCCGGGCTGGTGTCCCCGTGCTGTTCGTCGACCCCGCCCACACCTCCCGCATGTGCGCGGAGTGCGGATACACAGACAAGGCGAACCGTGTCTCTCAGGGACGGTTCGCGTGCCGGTCGTGCGGATTCGTTGATCACGCCGACCGCAATGCCTCCCGCAACATCCGCGCCCGTGCGTGGCAGTTGTGGCGAAGCGGGGCGGAGTCACACGCCCCTGCACCCGCTGAGGGTGCTGGACGGAGGAGACCACCCAGCAGCCAGCTGGACTCTACCTCCAAGCCTGACCCTCTAGGGCCGGGTAGTTGACTGGGGCGTGATCGAGTACGCAGTCATCGCCGCCGCGGCGGCCGGAGCCGGCTGGCTGATGCGCCGCAAGCACCGCCGGCGCCAGGCCGTCGCGCCCGCCCCCGGGATCCCGTGCATGGGCCGGCGGCCCGCCGGCACGGGCCGCTGGCGCAGCGGCCGGGTCCACGCCGGCCGGGCCGGGGCCCGCTGGGTGCCGGGCCGCGGGGAGCCCGTGCTCCTCGCCGGATTCCGGGCCACCGGGGTCCGCGTGCCCTCGGTGAAGGAGGGCATCTCCATCAACCCCGGCTCGCGGATCGTGACCTGCGCGTGGGCGGCCCCGGAGGACGCCGGGGCGGGGGACGCCGCCGAGACCGCCGCCGCCGAGACCGCCGTCTCCGCGACCGCCGCCGGCGAGCCCGCCGCCATCGAGATCGCCGTCATGCCGTTCGACCTGCGGGAGCTGCTGGCCGCCCTCGGGCACGAGGAGGGCGCGCAGCCGGCGTAGGCGGGCCGGCGGGCCCGGCCGCGGTCCGGCACTAGCCGTTCAGTTCCGCCAGCACCCGCAGCGTGTGCGGGTCGGGGGCGGTCACGAGCAGGTCGGTGACCGGGCCCTTGCGCCACAGCTCGAGCCGTTCCGCGATCCGCTCCCGGGGGCCGATCAGGGAGATCTCGTCGGCGAAGGCGTCCGGGACGGCCAGGACGGCCTCCTCCCTGCGCCCGGCCAGGAACAGCTCCTGGACGCGGTGCGCCTCCTCCTCGTAGCCCATGCGGCCCATGAGGTCGGCGTGGAAGTTGCGGGCCGCGTGGCCCATCCCGCCGATGTAGAAGCCGAGCATCGCCTTGACCGGGAGCAGCCCCTCGGCGACGTCGTCGCAGACCTTGGCCCGCGCCATCGGGGCGATCATGAATCCCTCGGGGAGGTCGGCCAGCGAGGCCCGGTAGACGTCGGTGCGCGTCGGCGACCAGTAGAGGGGGAGCCAGCCGTCCGCGATGCGGGTGGTCTGGGCGATGTTCTTGGGGCCCTCCGCGCCGAGCAGGAGCGGTAGGTCCGCGCGCAGCGGGTGGGTGATGGGCTTGAGCGGCTTGCCGATGCCGGCGCCGTCCGCGCCCCGGTACGGGTGGCTGTGGAAGCGTCCGTCGAGCTCGACGGGTCCTTCGCGGCGCAGCACCTGGCGGATGACGTCCACGTACTCGCGGGTCGCGGTGAGGGGGCTGGAGGGGAAGGGGCGCCCGTACCAGCCTTCGACCACCTGCGGACCGGACAGTCCGAGGCCGAGCATCATCCGGCCGCCCGACAGGTGGTCCAGGGTCAGGGCCTGCATGGCGGTGGCCGTGGGAGTGCGGGCGGCCATCTGCGCGATGGCGGTGCCGAGGCGGATGCGCGAGGTGTGCGCGGCGATCCAGGTGAGCGGGGTGAAGGCGTCCGAGCCCCAGGCCTCGGCGGTCCACACCGAGTCGTAGCCGAGGTTCTCCGCCTCGGCGGCGAGGTCGAGGTGGTCCGGGTTGGGGCTGCGGCCCCAGTAGCCGAGTGCGAGTCCGAGGCGCATGAACGGTCCCCTCCGCGATGCCGGGCGCGATGCCGGCCCAGCCATATCTGACGATGCGTCAGGTGACTGTAGGCCAACGGCCCCCCGCCCGGAAGGGCGGGGGGCCGCTGTGACGTGCTTCGCCGCGTACGGGCGCGCGGGTCAGCCGCGCTGGATGCCCGAGGTGTCGTTCAGGACGCCCCGGCGGCCGTCCTGGGTCTGGGCGACCAGGGTGGCCGCACCGTGCTGCTCCACCGCCAGGTACCAGGTGCCCGGCGCGAGTTCCGCGATCGGGGTGGGGCTGCCGTCCTCCGCGTAGAGCGGACGGGCCACCGGGACGGCGAACCAGAACGGGGTGAAGTCGGCCGGCGGGGTCTGCGCGGCTCCGTTGTCCTGGTGCGCGGGGGCCGGGGTCGCCGCCGGCTCGGGGGCGCCGCCGTAGGGCGGGACGGGCTGCGGGGTGTTCCCGTAGCCCGGGTACCCGTATCCGGCGCCCGGCTGCGGCTGGCCGCCGTACGGCGGGACGGCCGCGGCGGGCTTCGGGTCGGCGACCAGCTGTCCCGCGAGCGCGGGAACCTTCGCGCCGAACAGGGTCACGCCCGCCAGCGCCAGGGTGGCGAGGAAGGAGAGGACGGAGCCCGCGCCCAGGTCGAGCTGGCTCGGGCAGGTGATCAGCACCCACAGCGAGGCCCAGAGGGCGGAGACGGACAGCACGGTGCCCCAGGCCTGCAGGGGCAGGCCCGCGACCTTGCGGGACTCCGGCTGGAAGCGGGCGGAAAGCAGCAGACCGGCGGCGATGAAGCCGACCAGGAACACCGTGGGCAGGGCGAGCCCGCTGAAGTCGGTGTCCCACGCGCTCGGCATGTCGAGGCGGGAGCTGGAGTAGAAATCGAGGAACGAGGCGATGAACAGCAGTACCGCTGCTCCGATCACCACGCCGTCGCCTCGAGTGAGGGAGCGGATGTTCACGTCTTAGGTGTCCTTCTCGGTCTCGTCGTCTCGTGGTGCCGTGGTCGCACGCCATGACGGAGTGGCGGGCGGCACCATGGTACGGACGTCTACCGCGACCGGAGGGATCGGGGCGGCGGGCCGTCCCGAGGGGACTACCCGCCGAGGAAGCCCACGATGCCGTCGGCGATGCCCTGGGCCGCCTTCTGCCGCCATTCCGGACTCGACAGCAGCGCCGCGTCCTTGGCATCACGCATGTTGCCGCATTCGATGAACACCTTAGGCCGGGTCGAGAGGTTCAGTCCGCCCAGGTCGTCCCGCGTGACCAATCCGGTACCGCCGCCAAGGTAGTTGGCGGGGGCGGAGCCGGTGGTCCGGGCGAAGTTCCCGGCGATCCGCTCGCCGAGCTGCCGGGAGGACTCCGTGATCGGCGCGGTGTCCGCGCCGCCGCCCTTGACCTTGGCCGGGAGGATCACGTGGTAGCCGCGGCTGCCCGCCGAGACGCCGTCCGCGTGGACGGAGACGACGGCATCGGCGCGGGCCTCGTTGCCGATCCGGGCGCGCTCGTCGATGCACGGGCCGAAGGGGCGCTCGGGGCCCGCCTCGTGGGTGAGGACCACCTTGAGGCCCTTGGCCTCCAGGAGGGTGCGCAGGCGTCGGGAGACGTCCATGCTGAACGAGGCTTCCATGTAACCGGCGTTGGTGGTCGTGCCGGTGGTGTCGCACTCCTTGAGGTTGGTGCCGATGTCCACCTCGCGGCCGATCTCGGTGGTGTGCTTGAAGTTGCCGGTGTTGTGGCCCGGGTCGACGACCACCACGCGGCCCGCCAGGGGCCGGCCCGCGGCCGCGGGCCCGGAGGAGCTCGCCGAGGGGGCGGCCGGGGCGTCGGCGGCCGCGCTCGGGGCCGAGCCCGTCGCGGCGGCCCCGGCCGCCTTCGAGGCCGCGAGCGGCATCACGATCCGGGGCGGCCGCGAGTCGTCGGGGCCGGAGCCGCCGAGGACCTCGGTCAGCACCCACGCCGCCAGAGCGGCCGGGGCGAGCGCGGCGACCGCGACGGCCAGGGTGGAGCGGCGGGCGTACCAGGGCCGGTCCGGGCTGACCGAGGAGGCGGACTCGGGGGGCGGGGAGCTGTCGTCGTAGCGCACCCGGCGATGCTAGACCGGGGGTCGGTCGTACGTACGGACCCTGCGCCATTCGGGGGCGCGGTGCGCTTATATGCCGGACCGGGGTCCGGAGGCGTGCGCCGGGCCGGGGTCCGGGCGCGTGCGCGGCCGCGGGCCCCGTCGGGCGGCCCGGGTCAGATGCCCGCGCCGGTGCGGCGCAGGACGCGCAGGGAGTCGGTCACGGAGACCTCCTCGAACGCGCCGGAGGCCAGGGCGCGCCGGTAGATCCGGTACGGGGCCTGGCCGCCGTCGGCCGGGTCGGGGAACACGTCGTGGATCACCAGCGTGCCGCCCGCGGCCACGTGGGGGGCCCAGCCCTCGTAGTCGCCCGTCGCGTGCTCGTCGGTGTGCCCGCCGTCGATGAAGACCAGGCCGAGCGGACCGCCCCAGGCGGCGGCGACCTGCGGGGAGCGGCCGACGACCGCGATGACGTGGTCCTCCAGGCCGGCCTTGTGCAGGGTCCGGCGGAAGGTGGGCAGGGTGTCCATCAGGCCGATCTCCGGGTCCACGACCGTCGGGTCGTGGTACTCCCAGCCGGGCTGCTGCTCCTCGCTGCCCCGGTGGTGGTCGACGGTGATGGCGCTGACCCCGGCCTCGCGGGCGGCGTCGGCGAGCAGGATGGTGGAGCGGCCGCAGTAGGTCCCGACCTCCAGGAGCGGCAGCCCGAGCGAGGCCGCGGCGGTGGCCGCCTCGTACAGGGCGAGCCCCTCCCGTACGGGCATGAACCCCTTGGCGGCCTCGAAGGCGGCGAGGGTCTCCGGCTTGGGGCTGGCCATGGTGTTCCTCCTGCGGGTGGGGTCCGTCGCGCTCGGCGGCGCGGCGGGTCGGCGGCCCATCGTGCCTTACCCGCTGGTAGGACGCCATGCCCGGGGTCGGGTGCCGCACACCGGAGCCCGACTCCGGGGGCGTTGTCAGTGGCGGCGGGCACGATCGTGGGGTCAGGTCTTCGAAGGGAACGAGGGATCACCATGGCGGTCACGAACGAGCGGGTGGCGGGGCGGGAATTCCTCAGGTTGCTCTACCGCGACGCCTACTTTCCCGACGCCGTCCTCGACAAGGGCCGGGAGATCCTGCTGCGGCTCTGCGAGCGGATCGAGGCGGAGCGGCCGGCTGACCTGGCCGCGCTGTACGTGCTGACGGCGGCGGCGACGGTGGAATTCAACCTGCTGGAGGCGGAGTTCGAGGCGGCGGGGAGCGGGATCGAGACCGTCGCGCGCGAGGAGATAGCCGAGGACTTCTGGTTCGTGGCCTCGGCGTACGGGTTCGCGGACGCGGACGTGGAGAAGCTGATCGCCCCCCGGGAGTGGTGACGGCCCGGGTCCCCCGGGTCAGGGCCGCCGCCCGCGCGTAGGCGTCGTCGCCCGCGCACAGGAGTCGTCGCCGCACTCGCCCCGCACGCCCCGCTTCCCCTCCACCCCGTCCGCGCTCACTCCGGACGCCCCCCGTTGTCCGCGGACAACCCCGTTGTCCGCCCACCGGAGCCGCCGCCCGCACAGGGCGTCGGCGGCCGGGTGGGAGAACGCGTTTCACCCGGTCCCGTCCACGGCGCGGGGCCCGGTCGTCCTGAACGCACCGCCCCGGAGACGGGAGCGCGGTGCGGGGAGCGGGGAGCGAGGAGTGAGGGCCATGCACGTGAGGAAACGGCACAAGGTGGCGATCGCCGCGGCGGCGGCCGCCTTCACCGGCGGGACGCTCGTCGTGGTCCTCGGCATCCCGTTCGCCGCCGGGGGAGCGCCCCTTCCGGAGCGTGCCGGCGCCCCGGCCGCGTCCGGGGAACCGGCGTCGGAACCCCTGCGGGAGCCGGTCCCGGCAGAACTGGACCTGCTGCACACCGCCAGGGAGCTCCTGCTCCGCGACTGCATGCGCGCCAAGGGGTTCGTCTACCAGCCGGTGCCCCGCCAACCCGTCCCCGAGGCGCGCGAGTTCCACGGTGCCCGCCCCGGGCGATCCCAGCCCGGGGCGGGCACTGCCGTGGGGGACCGGCTCAGCGCGCGCCTTCGTCGTTCCCGGCGCGGCCGGTGAGGAGGCCGATCAGGCGGCGGGCCGGGGCGGTGGGGCCGGCCGGGTGGAGCAGTTCGGTGCGGTGGACCAGGCGCGGGGCCCGGACCGGGACCGCCGTGACGCCGGGCAGGGAAGCGGCCAGCGACCGGGGGAGCGCGGCGAGCCCGTGACCGGCCGCGGCGAGGGCGGCGAGGCCGTGCACGTCGGTGCCGAGGTGGCGGATCCGGGGGAGGAATCCGCCGCCGCAGACGGCGCGCAGCCGGTCGAGGGGGACGGCCGTGTCCGGGGCGTCGATCCACTGGGCCTGCGCCAGGTCGGCCAGCCGCACCGCGTCGCGGCCCGCCAGGGGGTGGCCGCCGGGGAAGAGCACCGCCAACGGCTCTTCAGCGGCGGCGAGGGTGACGGTGGGCCCGAGGTCCGGCAGCGGCAGGGGGTCGCTGGGCGCGGCCACGCCGTCGACGAGCCCGAGGTCGGCGCGGGCCGTGAGCACGTCCTCGATGACCGCCTCGCGCTCCCGTACGCGTACGTCGACGTCCACGCGGCCGGCCGTCCGCAGCCGGGCGAGGGCCTGCGCGACGGACGCGCCGAACGCGGCGGGGGAGCAGACGAGGGTCAGCCCGTCCGTGGGCGGCCGGTGCAGGCGGGCGAGGTCGGCGCGGGCGGCGTCCAGGCGGAGCAGCAGCGCGGGCGCGTGCTCCATCAGCCGGGCGCCGGCCGCCGTGGCGGCTACGGGACGGCGCTCGACGAGCCGGGTTCCCAGATCGGCTTCGAGCGCCGCGATGTGCTGGGAGACGGCGGACTGGGTGTAGCCGAGGGCCGAGGCGGCGACGGAGAAGGAGCGGTGGCCGAGGACCGCGACGAAGGTGCGGAGGAGATGCGGATCCATGGGCATCAGTATCGCTAATGCGCGCACCGGGAATCATCGTTGGACCTGATGCCCGGCCGTCCGCAGGATGGACCCATGAGCAACAGCACGCACCCCACCGCCCGCATCGCCCTGATCGGCGACCGCTCCGACGCCGTCCGCTCCCACGCCCGGATCCCCGGCCTGCTGGAGGCGCTGCGCCTGCGCGAGGGGCTGGACCTGGACGCCTACTGGATCCCCACGGAGGAAGCCGGCGCGGGCATGGACGGCTTCGACGCCGTCTGGGTGCTGCCCGGCAGCCCCTACCGCAGCGAGGCCGGAGTCCTCACGGCGATCCGGGACGCCCGCGAGGGCGCGATCCCCTTCCTGGGCACCTGCGGCGGCTTCCAGCACGCCCTGCTGGAGTTCGCCCGCAACGTCTGCGGCCAGGACCGCGCCGCTCACGCCGAGAACGACCCGGCCGCCGCCGGCGCGGACGCCGTGATCGTCCCGCTGGCCTGCTCGCTGGTCGGCCACGAGGGCACCGTACGGGTCACCCCCGGCTCCCGGGCCGCCCAACTGCTGGGCACCGACCGGACGGAGGCGCGCTACCACTGCGCCTACGGCCCCAACCCCCACCACCTGGACCTCCTGCGGGCCCACGGCCTGACCTTCACCGGCGCCGACGAGTCCGGCGACATCCGCATCGCCGAACTGGCCGCCCACCCCTTCTTCCTGGCCACCCTCTTCCAGCCCGAGCTCGACGGCGACGGCACCCGCGCCCACCCGCTGATCGCCGGCCTGGCCTCGGCCGCCGTGGAGCACGCCCGCGCCCGCTGAGCCAGCCGAAGGCCCGCCGTCGACGGGTCAGGGCATGCCGGTCACCTCACGTCGCATTCGAACCACACCGTCTTCCCGGTGGGATCGGGATCCGTACCCCAGCGGTCGGTGACCGCCTCGACCAGGAGCAGGCCGCGCCCGCCCTCCGGGAGCCCGTCGCCGTCCCGCGCCGCCACCCGTGGTGGCGCGGGACAGCCGTCCGCCACCTCGACGCGCAGCCCCTGCGGCTGCCGCAGGATCAGCACCACGCAGCCGCGATCGGGTACGTGGCGTACGACGTTGACCACCAGCTCGGTCAGCGCGAGCTCGGCGGCGTCCGCGAGCGCGTCCAGCTCCCAGCGGGCCAGGAACAGCCGCAGGATGCGGCGCATGTGCCGGGCGGAGTGGTCACCGACGGTGAAGCCCATGCGGTAGCTGACGTCAACGCCGTCCGTGGGGAGCTCAGTTGCGAGATTCATGTCACCAGGCTGGAGCGGGATGGTTACGCTCGGCTATGGACCGAAACGAACGCAGCACGGTGTGCACTTGGGGGTGACCGCTCCATGGTCAACATCCGCGATCTCGATCCCAGCGCCTCGCCGCTGGACTACTACGGCTCGGAACTGCGCCGCCTGCGGGAGGAGGCGCAGCTCAAACAGGGCCAGCTGGGCAGCATCGTCTTCTGCGCGGCCTCGCTGATCGGGCAGATCGAGACGGCGAGGAAGGTGCCGACCCGGGACTTCTCGGAGCGGGTCGACGCGGCGCTGGGGACGGGCGGGGTGTTCTCCCGGCTGGTGGGGTTGGTGCTGCGGAGCCAGCTGCCCACGTGGTTCCAGGCGTACGCGGAGATGGAGGCAAGGGCTGCGTACATCTCCACCTTCCAGGCGCAGCTGATCTATGGGCTGCTGCAGACGGAGGAGTATGCGCGGGCGATCCTCGGAGTGCGGGGCGATGCGGGGCTCGATGGGCAGGTGGCCGCCCGTATAGAGCGGCAGCGGATCCTGGAACGCGGCGAACCGCCGCTGATGTGGGTGGTGCTGAGCGAGGCCGCGCTTCACCAGGAGATCGGAGGTGGGGAGGTCATGCGCAACCAACTCGCCCATCTCTTGGCTGTGCAACAGCGGGAGTGGGTGAAGATCCAGATCTTGCCCTTCGAGGCGGGGGCCCATGTGGGGCTCGACGGCTCGTTCACGCTCTTGCGGTTCGACGAGGACCCAGACCTCGTCTACACCGAGGACTTCGTGCAGGGGCACATGACGGCCAATCCGCAGACGCTCAGGGAGGGTTCGCTCCGTTACGATCACCTCCAGGCCGCCGCCCTCTCGGTGGAGGACTCGGCGGCGCGGATCGCCCGTGTAATGGAGGAACGCTATGGACACCATCCAGAACCTGACGGGCGTGCGGTGGCGTAAGTCCTCGTACAGCGGAACTACCGGCGGCGAGTGCGTCGAGTGCGCCCCCCTAGGCCCCGCCGCCTGGCGCAAGGCCTCGTACAGCGGGGACACCGGCGGCGAGTGCGTCGAGGTCGCGACCCAGCCCTGCCGCGTCGCCGTCCGGGACTCCAAGAACCCGGACGGCCCGGCCTTCACCGTCGCCCCCGACGCCTTCGCGGTCTTCGTGCGCGCGCTCTGACGTCCCGAGGGGTCCGCGCGTGCGGATGCCGCACGCCCGTGGGGGTGACCTGGTGGGGCGGCGTCGGGCTTTCAGGGTGGTTTGCCGGTTTCGGGTGATGTCGTTCGTCATAGGACCCGAAACCGTAGGGCCCGTGAGCCCGCAAGGCCCGTGAGGACGCCCATGGCCAGCACTCCGCCCGCACTCCGCACAGAAGACGGACCGTCCACGCGCCGCCCCGCGTGGAACGCGATGATCCTGGTGATCGCCTGCACGGCCCAGTTCATGACCGTCCTGGACGTCTCGATCGTGAACGTGGCCCTCCCCGACATGAAGGCCTCCCTGGGCCTGAGTCCGGCCGGGCAGCAGTGGATCGTCAACGCCTACACCCTCGGCTTCGCCGGCCTGCTGCTCCTGGGCGGCCGGGCCGCCGACCTGGTCGGCGCCCGCCGCACCTTCCTGGCGGGCCTCGCCACCTTCACGGCCGCCTCGCTCGCCTGCGGACTCGCCGGCGGGGGCGCGACGCTGATCGCGGCCCGGGCCGTCCAGGGGATCGGTGGCGCGATCCTCGCCCCCGCCACCCTCACGCTGATCATGACCACCTTCACCGAGCCGCGCGCCCGCACGCGCGCGATGGGCGCCTGGGGCTCGGTCATCGCCGGGGCGGGCGCGGCCGGCGCGGTGATCGGCGGTCTCCTGACGGCGTACGCCGGCTGGCGCTGGGTGTTCTTCGTCAACGTGCCCCTCGGCGTGGCGCTCTTCGCCGCCGCCCTCCTGCACGTGCCCGGCGGCCGCCCGCCCGGCCCCCGCGCCGGTCAGGGCGCGCCGCCCCGCCTGGACCTGCCCGGCGCGCTCGCCGTGACGACCGGTCTGACCGCCCTCGTCTACGGGATCATCTCCACCGAGACGGCCTCCTGGACCTCCCCCCACGTCGCGGCCGCCCTCGGCGCGGGCGTCCTGCTGCTGGCGGCCTTCGTGGTCATCGAGTCGAAGGTCGCCGCCCCGCTGGTCCCCCTCCCGCTGCTGCGCCGCCGCAGCCTGGCCCTCGCCAACCTGGTCATGGCCGGCCTGGGGTCCTCGATGTTCGCGATGTGGTTCCTGCTCTCCCTCTACCTCCAGCAGGTCCTCGGCTACAGCGCCCTGAAGACCGGCCTGTGGTTCCTGCCGGGCTGCCTCGCGATCATCCTCGGAACACGGCTCTCCACCCGGCTCATCCACCGCACGGGGCCGCGCCCCCTCCTGGTCGCGGGCATGGGCGTCGGCACCCTCGGGTTCCTGTGGCTGTCGCGCGTCACCGTGGGCGGGGCGTTCACCACCGACGTGGCGGCGCCCTTCGTGCTCTGCACCTTCGGCCTGGGGCTGGCCATGCTGCCCGTCACGGCCGCGGCCACCGCCGGCATCGCCCCGCGCGAGACGGGCCTGGTCTCCGGGCTGGTCAACACCTCCCGCCAGGTCGGCGGCGCACTCGGCGTGGCGATCCTCGCCACCGTCGCCTCGCACACCACCCGCGCGCACGCCGGGCCCGCCGCCCAGGCCCTCACCGCCGGGTACGCGAACGCCTTCCTCTGCGCCGCCCTCTTCACCGCCGGCGCGGCGCTGGCCTCCCTCTTCCTCCCCGGCGGCCCCACCGCGCCGGGGCCCGGCGGAGCCCCCGCGGCCGCCCCCGCCGCCGTCGAGAAGCAGTGAACGGATGCGTCCCCCGCCCCCTGCCGGGGACGGGGGACGCATCCGTTCGGACCGTTCGGACCGCTCAGACCGTGGCCAGCTGCGGGATCAGCCGCAGGGCGTTCTCGCGGTAGATCCCGCGCAACTGCTCGGGGGTGAAGGCCGGGTCGGCCTCGAGCGCGGGGAGCGCCAGGTCCGTCACCGTGTCCGGCGGCGCGGCCGGCCAGTCGGTGCCGAAGAGGATCCGGTCGGCGGGGACATGGGCGAGGAGCGTCGCGGCCGGTGCCATCGGCCCGGCCGTGTCGTAGTAGAACCGCGCCACGTGGTCGCGGACGGCGCCGGGGTCGACCGGCGGGTCGCAGAACCGTCCGAGGGCCTGCACGCGGTGGGCGATGTACGGCAGGAATCCGCCCGCGTGGGGCAGGATGACGGAGAGGTCGGGGAAGCGGTCCAGCGTCCTGTGGCTGATCATGTTCACCGCGGCCCGCGTGGTGTCCAGCAGGAAGTCGCACAGGAAGTTCGGGATGCCCGGGACCGTCATCGCCCCGGGCCGGCCGCCCGGCAGGTGGTGCGGGTGGGTGTCCACCACGGCGGAGAGCTCGTTCAGCTCGGCGAAGATGCGGTCGTAGGCGGGATCTCCGAGGTAGACGCCCCCGTAGTTGGCGGTGACGTTCACGCCGACGGCGCCCAGTTGTCCGAGACCTCGGCGCACGGCCCAGGACGAGGCCTCGTAATCGTCCAGGAACAGAGGAACGTAGTAGGAGAACCTGCCGGGGTGCGAGCCGGCCACGTCCATCATGGAGCGCAGCGTGATGGACGTGGCCTCGCGCAGCTGCGCCGACGAGCGGTAGCGGGCCGGCAGCATGGGCTTGAGCACCGCCGTCGTGATCCCCGCCCGGTCCATGAAGCGGACCGCGTCCTCGGCGCCGAGGTGCGCCCACCGGGGGAGGGCGGCCGGGTCGATCAGCCCGTGGCGTTCGGCCCATTCGCGCCACTCCGGCGCGCAGTAGTGATGGTGCACGTCGATCTTCGGCTGGACCCCGAGGGCCCGGTCCGGACCCGGCGGGGCGGCGTTCCCCGCCGCCCGCACGTCCTCGGTGACGCCCCCGGCGGAGATCCGTGGCTCCTCCGTGAGGGCCTCGCCGAGGGCCAGGCCTGACGTACTCCCGGAGTCCTGCATGCGTCCACCGTCCGTCGGTCGTCGGGTCAATGCGCTGGGGCCGCGGAGGTCACCGGGGCCTGGTGGGCCGCGGGCGGCCGTGCCGGCCGCCCCCCGGCCCGCGGCTGCGGCTCCAGGACCAGGTCGAGGCGCTCCAGACCGCGGAACGCCGGCACCGGGCCCTTGAGCCACGCCCCCCTGCTCTCCTCCTCGTCCACCAGCTCCATCTCCGGGAACTCGCGGAGCAGGCAGCCGAGCGCGATCTCGAGTTCGAGCCGTGCCAGGGGCGCTCCCAGGCAGTAGTGCGTGCCGTGCCCGAATCCCAGGTGCGTCCCCTGGATGCCCGTGCGGGTCACGTCCAGGACGTCCGGGGAGTCGAACTTCTCGGGGTCGCGGTTGGCCGAGGTGATGGCGATCTGGACGAGGGAGTCCTTGGGGATCACGGTCCCCCGGATCTCGGCGTCCTCGGTCGCGTACCGGAACGTGGAGGTCTCCACCGAGCCCTCGAACCGTACGAGTTCCTCGACCGCGCCCGGGATCAGCCGGGGGTCCCGGCGCAGCTTCTCCATCTGCTCGGGATGGAGGAGGAGGTCGAGGACGGAGTTCCCGATCTGGTACGCGGTGGTCTTGTGGCCGGCGAAGAACAGGACCCACAGCGACGAGACGAGATCCGCGTCGTCGAGGCTGTCCTCCGCCGTGATGAGGTCGCTGAGGAAGCTGTCCGAGGGGTTGGCGCGCGTGTGCGCGACGAGCCGGCCCAGCCGCTTCTGCAGCCATTCCTCGGCCGTCTTCAGTTCCGCCCGCATCTTCGGGTTGAACCGGGACCGCGTCACCACCCCGAACTGCTCCAGGAGCTCGGGGCGGTCGTTCTCCTCGATCCCCATCAGCTCGCACAGGACGGCGATGGGCAGCGGGAACGCGAAGGAGGTCATCAGGTCGACCGTTCCGCTCGCGCGGCACTGCCGGAGGAGTCCCTCGGTGATCTCCGTGATCCTCGGCCGCATCTCCTCCACCCGGCGGGGGGTGAAGGCGCTCCTGAGGGCGCGGCGCAGCCGCGTGTGGCGCGGCGGGTCCGAGAAGAGCACGTTGTCGTCGAGTGCGTCGAAGAAGCTGCCGAACACCGCGTGGTACGTGTCGAGGGCCCCGCGCATGTCCTTGCTGAAGCGCGGGTCCGACAGGGCGTCCCGGGCGTCGTCGTAGCGCGTGATGAGGTAGGTGTCGACCCCGTGCGGAGGCGTCAGCCGGCACACCGGTGCCTGCTCGCGCAGGGCGGCGTAGGCGGAGTGGGGGCACGTGCGGTACTGCGGCGTACCGCTGGACACGGACGCGATGAGGCCGTGCAGCGCTCCGCCGCCCTTCGGTGGCGCGTCTGGTGCCGGTTTCTGCTGAGTCATGTTCCGCGTCCTCCGTGAACATCGGTGTGCTGTGGACACACCGGTTCCCCGTGGGGATCGGTCGCGAAACGGGCCTTGGTTCGTTCGAGTCAGAGCGCCGCCGCCGGGTGCCGTGGGCCGGTCGGGGGTCAGCCGTCCGGTCCGGCCGCGTGGCGGGCCCGGTGGCCCGGGGACAAGCTGCTCGGTACCAGCCCGCCACGGATGGAGTCCGCATGCTCCGCAGTTCCGCCCCGACCCTCGCGGCAGCCGCGACGCTCGCCTGGGCGGCCGTCGCCGCCGTTCCCGCCGCCGCCGCTCCCGCCCTCGCCGCTCCCGCCCCCGTCGTTCCCGCCGCCGATGTTCCCGCTCCCGTCTACGGCGGATCCGCCCGCGCGGCGGCCGTCTCCGGTGCGGGCTCGGTCAGGGCCGCCGCCGAGCGCGCGATCGCGTACCGCGCGACCGCCCCGTACCAGCGGCACTCCGCCGCCGTGAGGGCGGGCTACGTGCCCGACAAGTACTGCGTCCGGGACCCCGCCGGTTCGGGCGCTCTCGGCTACCCGCACTTCCGCCACGCCTACGACAACTCCGTCGATCCGGCGAAGCCCGCCGCGCTGTTCTACGAGGACGACCGGCGCGGCGGCAAGCGGCTCACCGGCGTCCAGTGGGTGGTCTACGACCGCGACCAGGACCCGACGACGGACGAGGACCGCCCGAAGCTGTTCGGCCGGTCCTTCACGGGACCCCACGCCGGCCACTTCCCCGGCCAGCCCGTCCACTACGCCCTGCACCTGTGGCTCTGGAAGGAGAACCCCAAGGGAGCGTTCCAGACCTACAACCCGGCGATCACCTGCCTGCCCGGAACCACCCGCCCGAAGCCCTCGTGACGCGGCGCCCCACCCCGCCCCCGCCGCCGGGCGGCCCGGGGGCCGCGGCGCCCCGGAGCGCTCCGTGCCGGCCACCCTTGCCTTCATCCTGCAAACAACTGCCTTTACCCTGAGGCGGGTTCGAACGGCCGGGGGCCGGTTCGGGCGACCACAGGGGATCACCGGGGGACGGGCAGCATGAGCAGTGCGATCAGTGACGGCCGGGACGGCCGGGACGACGACTACGTCGACGGGGGCATCAAGCCGCTCGCGGCCGGGGACCCGAGCCGTATCGGGCCCTACCTGCTGCTCGGGCGGCTCGGCGCCGGGGGCATGGGGCGGGTGTTCCTGGCCCGGTCCGAGGGCGGGCGTACGGTCGCCGTGAAGGTGGTGCACGAGGAGCACGTCTCGAACGCGCAGTTCCGCGCCCGCTTCCGCCACGAGATCGACGCCGCCCGGCGCGTGGGCGAGCGGTACACGGCGCCCGTCCTCGACGCGGATCCGGACGCCGACCGGCCCTGGGTGGCCACGGGGTACGTCCCCGGCCTCTCGCTGGAACAGATCGTGCGCCGGCACGGCCCCCTGCCCGTGGAATCCGTACACGCCCTCGGCGACGGACTGCTGCGCGCGCTGAAGGACATCCACTCGGCCGGGATCGTGCACCGCGACCTCAAGCCGTCGAACGTGATGCTGACCGTCGAGGGCACCCGCGTCATCGACTTCGGGATCTCGCGCGCCCTGGAGACCTCCGTCGAGTCGATGCTCACCAGCACCGGACTGGTCGTCGGCTCGCCCGGGTTCATGTCGCCCGAGCAGGTGCGCGGGCAGCGCGCGGGGGCGAAGAGCGACGTGTTCACCCTCGGCTGCGTCCTGATGTACGCGGCCACGGGCGAGCTGCCCTTCGGGCACGGCGCCGACAACCAGCACGCGGTGATGTTCCAGATCGTGGAGGGCGAGCCGGAGCTGGAGAAGGTCGGGGACGGGGCCCTGCGCGCGTTCATCGGCCGCTGCCTGACCAAGGGCATCGACGAACGGCCGGGCGTGGAGGAGCTGCTGGAGGATCCGGAGCGGGTCCGTCCGGCGGTGGTCGGCGGGGCCTGGCTGCCTCCGAAGGTGGTGGCGCGCCTCGCCCAGCAGGCGGCGCGCCTGCTGGACGCGGAGGCGGAGCCCGGGGTGGCGTCCGGGGCGGGTTCCGGGACGGGTTCCGGGACGACGGCCGCAGCGGCGCCCGAGGCGGCGGGCGGCCCGGAGCCGTCCCGGGACCCCGACCGGGCCACGGTCGGGCTGCGGCCGGATGCCGCCGCCGGGTCCGGGCCCGGGGGCGGGCCGGGGGAGGGCTCCGGGCCCGCGGGTCCGGTGGTCCCGGTCGTCGGCCCGGTGGTTCCGGCCGGCACCGCCGAGAGCGGGCGGCGGGAGGGTCGCCGGCGGCGGTGGACCGTCGCCGTGCCGGCCGTCCTCGTGTTCTCGGTCGGCGGCGGCACGGTGGCCCTGATCCAGCCGTTCGGGGGCGGTGGTGACGGGTGGCAGGCGTCGCCCTCGGTCAGCGCCGGGCCCGTGACGCCCGGCGCGGCCGGCTCCGCTCCCGCGGCGACCGGCTCACCGGCCCAGGACCCGCAGGGCTCCGGGAGCCCGCAGGCCCCCGCCACCCCCGGACCGGACGGCCAGGTCGGCGGCGCGGCGGTTCCCGGCGGCGGTGTCGCTCAGGGCGGCGCGGCCGGTGCGGGGACGCCCGGGGGCGGCGCGGGCACACCGGGCGGAAACGGCGCGGCCCAGGGCGGCGGGGGCGCCGCCGTCGGGGGTACGGGCACGAGCTCCGGCACCGGTACCGCCGCCGGTGCCGGTCCGGGCGGCGGCGCCGGCGCGGCCGGCGCCGGCGGGGGAGCCGCCGCCGGCGGGGGCGGCTCGGGTTCGCCGAGCGGCGGCGGCTCGTCCGGGGGCGGCACGGTGCCCTCGTACTTCGTCGGCTCCTGGACCTACAAGGGTCAGTTCAACATCAATCAGCCGGTGACGGTGACCATCGGGCCGTCCGGGGCCGTCCGGCTCATCAGCGACTCCCCCATGGGTCACTGCGAGAACATCGGCAAGGTGGCGTCGGTGGCCTCCGGCGGGTCCCGCATCGACATCGGCGCGGCCGCCGTGGACAAGAGCAAGTCCACCAGCCAGTTCTGCGGGGTCCTCGACCCGTCGTTCTTCACCCGGAGCGAGCCGGTCGGGCTCCAGCACAACGTGGGGCCCTCGCACGGCGACGGGTACTACTACCAGCGGTCCTGACCGTTCCTAGCCAGTGCGCATGAGTGAGTCTTGGATCCACTGGTGCGTACTGGGCGCATCCCGAACGGTTTTGGATGCACTGGGTCCCCGCTTTCTCTTCCCGCTCGGCGTCGGCTCTCCGTGTAGCCGGT